>JBOHEL010000044.1:0-17302 GCA_050700995.1 Sciscionella sp.
CTCGTATGGCGGTGACAGGTTGGTTGACTCCGTGACGGCGCGAGATGTGAGGCACAAAGGGTGTATCCGCGAGCATTCGACTACCTGCGGCCGCAGGATGTCAGCGAGGTGACCGCCGCGTTGGCGCGTTACGGCGCGGATGCGCGCGTGCTCGCCGGAGGGATGAGCCTGGTGCCGATGTTGAAGTACCGGCAGTGCTCGCCTGCGGTGCTGGTGGATATCGGTCGGTTGACCGGGCTTTCCGGGATCGATATGGGCGAGGACGTTGTCTCGCTTGGTGCGGTCACACATCATCACGAGGTGGCGGCATGGCGATGCCGGGAGGCGCTTGCGGCGGTTCCAGAGTTGGCGGCCCGGATCGGGGATGCCCACGTGCGAAACATGGGGACGGTCGGCGGTGGACTGGCGGCGGTGGAGCCGACCGGTGACTGGGGCACGCTGGTGTTGGCGATGCGGGGAGAGGTCGTCGCGACGTCGACGCGGGGTGAGCGGACGATCCCGATCGATTCGTTCTTTGTGGACACTCACCGCAGCTCGCTGGAGGTCGACGAGCTGCTGACCGAGGTGCGGTTGCCGATCCCGGAGCGGGACTTCGGCACCGCTTTCGCGAAGTTCGAGGCCCGTTCGGGTGCGGCGCTGATCAGCTGCGCGGGCTGCGTGGAGCTTGCGGGTGAGCGCGTCACCCGGATCGGCCTGGCGTGTGTCGGGGTGCGGGGTTTCCCGACCCGACTCGCCGCGGCCGAGGAGCTGCTGCTCGGCAGGCGGCCAGCGGCGCAGGCATTCGAGGAAGCCGTAGCCGAAGCGCGCACGGAGTGCGGCGACGACTTCCGTGGTGCGGTGGTGGGCAGCCTGTTGCGTGAGGTGCTGCTGAGCGCCACACGGCGCGCGCGAGGAGAGGTGGCGGCGTGACTGCTGGCGATCAGGTTGTGGACAGGCCCCTGGCAGGTAGCGAGAAGCGCGAGGTCGTGTTGACGGTCAACGATCGCGACTACCGGATTCGGGTACAGCCGAGAATGCTGCTGGTGGACGCGATCCGTGACCAGGTCGGACTGACCGGCACTCATATTGGTTGTGACAGCACGAGTTGTGGGGCGTGCACGGTATTGCTGGACGGGCGGGCGGTGAAGTCCTGCACCATGTTCGGCGTGCAGGCGGAGGGATCGTCGATACGTACCGTCGAGTGGCTCTCGCAGCAGTGTCCCGCCGGTGAGCTCCACCCGCTGCAGCGAGCGTTCGAGGAGAAGTTCGCCTACCAGTGCGGGTATTGCACGCCGGGGATGTTGATGTCGGCGCTGGCGCTGTACGAGGCTTCGCACGCGCCGAGCAAGGACGAGATTCGAGTGGCCCTTGTGGGGAACCTGTGCCGCTGCACAGGCTATGAACCGGTGGTCGAGGCGATCGGGGCCGCGATCGCACGGTTGGAGGGGGATGCGCGGTGACAGCGGTGGGCACCAGCCCGCCCCGGCTTGCGGACCGGGAGGTGCTGCGCGGGGAGGGTACCTACATCGGCGATGTCAGATTGCCGGGGATGCTGCATGCGGTGTTTTATCGCAGCCCACACGCGCATGCCAGGATCACGCGGCTGTCGATACAACGCGCGCTGGCTTCCCCCGGTGTCGTTCTCGCGATCACGGCGGAGGACCTACGCAGCAGGGTGCACACGATGCAGCCGTTTCCGTTCCAGAGCCGGGATCCGTTCCTGGTAGGCAACCCGCGGATCCGGTTCGCGGATCGGGTGGGGTTGGCCAGCGGGAAGGTGCGTTTCGTCGGCGAGCCGGTCGCGCTGCTGGTTGCCGAGGACCGCTATTCCGCCGAAGACGCCCTGGAGTTGGTGGATGCCGACTACGAGCTGCTTCCCCCGGTGTTGGATGCGGAGTTCGGAGCGAGCGAGCTGGCACCGCGGCTGTACGAGGAGTGGCCCGACAACGTGACCCTGCGGTTCACGGTGTCCTCCGGGGACGTGGACGCGGCCTTCGCCGCCGCGGACGTGGTGGTCGAACGGCGCCTGGCGCAGCATCGCTTCAGCGGCACGCCTATCGAGCCGAGGGGGGTGGTGGCGGGCTACGACGTCTCGGCGCACGCGCTGACGGTGTGGACGTCCAGTCAGATCCCGCATGCGGTGGGTGTGTTGCTGCGGTCCAGCCTGAAAAGCGAGGAACCAGTGTCGGTGCGGGTGCGCACCCCACGGGTCGGCGGCGGGTTCGGGCAGAAGTGGGGTTTCTACCCGGAGGAGCTGGTGGTGCCGGTGGCGGCGATGATGGCAGGGCGTCCTGTGCGGTGGATCGAGACCCGCCGCGAGCACCTGGTGGCCACCAACCATGCTCGTGAGCAGACGCATGACGTATCGATGGCGCTGCGCGCGGACGGCACGGTCATCGGCCTGCGCGATCGCATCCATGTCGATCTCGGCGATGCGTACCCTGTTGGGGGTTTGGCGTCGGCGATCACCACCCCGATGTATGTTCCCGGCGCCTACCGGATCGGTGACTACCACGGCGAGGTGCTGGGGGTGGCGACGAACAAGACACCGTTCGGCGCGCATCGCGGGTTCGGCAAGTCCGAGGCCGCGTTCTGCATCGAACGGATGATGGACGAGGCGGCCCGCCGACTGGGCATGGACCCGGTCGAACTGCGCATGAAGAACTTCATCCCGCCCGAGGACTTCCCCTATGTCTGCGCCACAGGGTCACGCTACGACAGCGGCAACTACCCGGAGGCGATGCGCAAGCTGGTCGAGATCATGGACTATGCCGGTTGGCGCGAGCGGCAGCGCGTGGCCCGCGCGGAGGGTCGCTTGATCGGCATCGGCACCATCCTGGCGATCGAGCCCTCGTCGTCGACCCGCATGGGTTCCTACAACAACGGCTACTACGGCGTGCGGCTCGTGATGGACCCCAACGGGCAGCTGCTGGTCGCGACCAGCGGCGCCGACGAGGGCCAGGGGCACGCTACGGCGATCGCGCAGCTCGTGGCGGACGAGATCGGCGTACACCCCTACGCCGTGCGGGTGATTGAGGGCGACACCGACCACACCCCGTACGGGTCCGGCTCGTACTCCAGCCGCTTCTCCGTCATGGGGACCTCTGCGGTCATCGTCGCCAGCCGGAAGATCGCCGACAAGATCAAGCGCATCGCCGCTCACCTGCTGGAGGTCGACGCGGGCGATATCGAACTGCTCGACGGCGCCGCGAGGGTCACGGGCACCAGCGCGCAGGTGGCGTTGAAAGACGTCGCCCACACCGCCTACCACCGCATCCACGACCTCCCGGAAGGTGAGGAGCCAGGGCTGGAGCTTCTCTACCAGTACCAGGACCCGAACATCGACTTCCCGACGGACGAACGGGGCAGGGTCGCGATGTTCTCTAGCTTTCCCTACGCCGCCGACGGTGCCGTCGTCGAGGTCGACGCCGAAACCGGTCGCGTCCGGATACTCAGCTACGCCAGCGTGCACGACTGCGGCAACCGCCTACACCCCAAGATCGTGGAAGGGCAACACCTCGGAGCCCTGGTACACGGACTGGGCGGGGCACTGTTCGAGCAGCTCGCATACACCCCGGAAGGGCAGCCTCGCAACCGCAACTTCCGCGAATACCTCATTCCCACCGCCGCCGATATCCCGCCACTGACCCTCGACCACATCGAAACCCCCAACCCCTTCACACCCGGCGGCTACAAGGGCGCAGGCGAGACCGGCGCCGTCACACCCGTGCCATGCCTGGCGAACGCAGTCGAAGACGCCCTCCAACCGATCGGCGGCAGGATCGACACACTGCCACTACAACCCGAGATCGTCTTCTCGCAAATCCCCGGGAACAACCATGACTGACGAACCGCTGGTCCGGCTGCACCGCGAAGGCGGCATCGCGCACGTCGTGCTCGACAGTCCCGATACCGGCAACCGTGTCACCCATCAGATGATCACCGAGCTCATCGACAGGCTCGACGCGGCGGCGGGCAGCGACGTGTTGCTGATCGGGGCGAACGGCGACGACTTCAGCCTCGGACGCGATCAGTCGCAGCGGCCACCCGGTGTGTCGAGCCGCGACGCTCTCGATCTCATCCTCGGAGTGAACCAGCGGATCGCGGACTTCGCCGGAGTTTCGGTGGCGCTCGTGGCAGGACGCGCCCTCGGGTTCGGCAGCGGGTTGGCCGTCCAGTGTGACATCACCGTCGTCGCCGACAACGCCGTCCTCGGATTCGACGAGATCACGCACGGCTTCCCTCCGCTGATCGTGCAGAGCTACCTGGACCGTTACCTGCCACGGAAGGCCGTGCTCGATCTGGTGCTCACCGGACGGTCTGTAGCCGCGGAAGAAGCACGGGCACTCGGCATGGCCAGTCGGGTGGTTGCGGTCGGTGAGTTGGAACCGGAGGGAGCGCGGATTTGCGCCGCGCTTTGCGACTCCAACACTTCGGCACTGCGTCGTGCGAAGTCTTTTCTGGTCGAGATCGAGGAGGTTCCGGTGCCGCAACGTCCTGCTTACGGTGCACGGGAATTGGTGAGCTGGCGATCCCACGAGGGCTAAGAATATCAACAATCGAGGAATTATGATGGACCATCACGCTGATGTCGGCCGCGACGCGGGTAGCATGGACGCACCGCCGCCCACCTCGAGACGCTCTGATAACCAAGGCTACATCGATGAGATGGCACGATCCCGCGGGTACGTCCTGGACTTTCACAAGATCATGGCGAAGCACGACTTTGACGTGCTGAAAGCCAGCAACATGCTCGTGAAGAGCGTCTACCTGGACCGAAGAAGCCTTGACCGGAAGACGAAGGAGCTCATCTTCGTCGGCAGCCTCACTGCGATGAGGGCATCCAAGCGTCATATTCAGAGTCACATCAATGCGGCGTTCGATGCGGGCGCGACACCGCAGGAGGTCCTCGAAGCCATCGAGATCACGCTGCCCGAGGCGGGCGTCGTCGCGTTTCAGGAAGGGCTGGAAGCATGGAAGGAGGTCACTGGAGCTGACGGGCTGGAACCCACAAGCGACGTCACCCGGGGCAGCACAGGCATCGACGGGTCGGGCGATTGATCTGGTTCGGCGAGGTCCTACGCTCCGGATCGCTCCTCGTGCTTTCCGGGCACACCCCGCCGCAGCCAGGCCAGGATCGCCACACCGACCAGCGCGAGCACGGTACCGACAACGAGCGGCTGCCCGAAGAGTAGCGCTACCGAAGGCGGGAGCTTGGCCTCCACAGCTTTCGGCGTGAACAATAGGCCGATTGCTATTATCGTGGGGACGCCCGCGACGACCAGGCTTCCTTGATTCCACTCCACGCGTGACAGCATCTGCAGGCCGCCCGCGAAGAGTATCCCGAACAATATCGCGGTCACACCTGAAAGCACCGGAGAAGGGATAGCGACGAGCGTTGCGTCGAAATAACCGAACCCGCCAAGCACCAGCAAGATAATACCGGTCGTCAACGTCACCCATCGTGAAGCGACCCGGTGCACTCGTAGGAACCCGACGTTGTCGGGATACGCCAGCGTCGTCATGCCACCGAAGAACGCACCGATCGCGCTTCCCAGCATCTCGGCGAACACACCTTGCGCGCTGCGCTGGGCTGGCAGCGGCTCCTCGGCCCACCGCGCGACAATTTCGTATGTCGCTACCGTTTCAGAGATAGCGGGGAACAGCAGTATGAAGAACGTCACCGTCGCCACGGGGTCGACGCCGAAGCCGAACGGGAACAACCGCGGGGCATTGAACACATCGGCCTTGAGGACATTACCCCACGTCGTCGGTGCGAGCAGCGAGAATACGACCGCCCCGATGATGACCGCCCACAGGACAGCGCCGCGCCGAAGGAACTTCTTCGCGGTGCCCATGCACACGAGCACGACGAACGCACCGATTACGGCGGACAGCGCGTTGACACCAGGAAAGCCCGGCTCGCCGGGCTTTCCGATCCAACCGGGGAGCGCGATCGTGCCGAGCTGCACGGCGATGATGATCAGAACAACTCCGGCCACAATGGAGTGCTGAAGGTAACGCGACAGCGCCGTGACCACGTTGTACCGGCGAAGCGGTATGGCGAGTACCGACCAGATCAACGCCGCGACCAGCAACGAACCGAATGTGACGCCGAGGCCACCGCGCTCATGTCCGATGACGAGGATCGCGGCGAACACGCCCGCGAACGGCCCCTGCACGATTGGTAGGCGCAACAGCCATACCGACTGAAAGATGACGACCAGCCCGGACGTCATGAAAGTGATGCCGTATAGGTACGCCGTGTTGCTCGGGGAGAGGCTGTACGCGTGGCCTATCAGTCCGGGAAAGAGAAGTAATCCCGCCAGGCCGAGAATGTTCTGGAACCCGATGCTGATCGCGCTCAAAGGCCCGACGCGCTCATTCACCCCGATGTCGAAAGATCGAGATGCAAGTTCCGTGTTTCGATCGGTGGGTGTGGTCCGCTCGGTCGCCATGGCACGGCTCCCGGTCCCGTTACAGAGCTAGTACTCTCATACTGTACTACAGTAGTATGGTCGTCTCAAGAACATCCACGGACGGAGAGTTGGAGCCGTGAGCACGTACCACGACCTACGGGATCACATCGCAGCGCTGCGTGAACGTTCGTTACTGTACGTAGTAGATCGGCCCATCAACAAGGACACCGAGATGCACCCGCTGGTGCGGTGGCAATACCGTGGTGGAATCCCCGAGCGGGCGCGCAAGGCTTTCCTGTTCACCAATGTCGTGGACTCCCGAGGACGGCACTATGCGAATGACGTACTCGTCGGGGGTCTTGCCGGCACGCCCGAGATCTACGCCGTCGGCCTCGGATGTCCCGTGGCGGCGATAGGCGACGTGTGGCAGCGCGCGCTGTCGGAGCCTATCGACCCGGTCGTCGTCGACGACGGCCCGGTACAGGAGGTCGTCCACCGGCAGGGCGGTGCCGGTGGTGCCGGTGACTTCGACACGATGCCGATCCCCATCTCGACTCCAGGGTTCGACAACGCACCGTATCTCAACAGCGCACAAACAGTCACACGCTCGCCCGTGGACGGCGTACGCAATGTCGGCCACTACCGCGGGCAGATCAAGAGCCCGACGACGTGCGGCGTGTTCTTCACCAGTCCGGCCAAGCACGCCTACCTGCACTGGAACGCCGCCCGCGCCCGGAACCAACCGCTGGATCTCGCGTTCGTGATCGGTGCCCCGCCCGTCGTCTCATACGCGGCCGTCAACCAGGTTCCCTATGGCGTGGACGAGTACACCCTGGCAGGCGGGCTGGCACGGGAACCGATCAAACTACTGCGCTGCGAGACCGTCGACCTCGAGGTGCCCGCGCATGCCGAGGTCGTCATCGAAGGCCACTTGCGTACCGACCGAGTCGAGCCAGAAGGACCTTTCGGCGAATCTCATGGATACGTGCACCCAAGGTCGCACAGTCCCGTCTTCGAAATCACCTGCGTAACACATCGGCGTGACTACTGCTGGACATCGTTCATCAGCCAGGTCACACCGAGCGAGTCGAGCGTTATCAAGAAGGTCAGCCTCGAGCCGATGTTGCTACGTTTCCTGCGCGATACGTTGGGCATCTCCGCAGTATGCGATGTCTCTATGCACGAGCCGCTGACGAACCTACGCAAGGTAGTATTCGTCCAGTTTGATAATCCTCGACGGACCGAAGTATGGCGGGCGCTCAAGGGTGTCGCCGCGTATCGAGACGAAATCGGCAAGATCGTAGTCGCGATCGACAGTGACATCGACCCCCGTAACCTCGACGCCGTATGGTGGGCCATCGCCTACCGGGCGCGCCCACACAACGACGTGCAGATACTGAGAGGCCAGGCGAAAGGGCACGCACCGCCGTTCGGAGACAGCGTCGATAGGGAGGATTCCAACCTCCTTATCGACGCCACGCTGAAGGACAAGGTGCCACCCATCTCGCTACCGGCGCGACCCTACATGACGCGAGCGCGCGAGATCTGGGAGGAGTTGCGGCTTCCTGAACTGTCTCCTGAGAGCCCGTGGTATGGCTACGTCCTCTCGCCGGACGAGTGGCCGCCTGAGCTGCAGGAAGAGGCTGATCTCGCCGTGCGGGGGCGATATTACGAGACGGGCCTCAAGTTGGGGCAGCTCTCGCAACCGTCGTGATCCTGGTGCCAGGCTTCGACAAGGGAAAAGGCGGCCAGCAAATGAACGACTCGGTTCGCGACTTCCGCGAGTACTTGTCACTCTTGGACGATCGAGGGCTGCTCGTACGAGTGAGACGTGCGATCAACAAGGACACCGAGATGGTTCCACTTGTCCGGTTACAGTTCCGTGGGCTTCCGGCCGATCAGCGACGCGCGTTCCTATTCGAGAACGTGACGGACAGTCGAGGGCGCAGTTTCGCCGCAAGCGTAGCGATTGGAGCTTTCGCGGCGTCCCGCGAGGTCTACTCGGCCGCACTTGGAACAAGCGCGGACGGCATCGCAGCTCGGTGGAAGCAGGCGTTGTCCGCGTCGATCGACCCGGTCAAGGTCACTACGGGACCGTGCAAGGAGATGGTCGTCGCTGGCGATGAGCTGGAAAGTACCGGTGGAGTCGACATGTTCCCGCATCCGATCTCGACTCCGGGCTTCGACCCCGCCCCCTTTCTCACCGCACCATGCTGGGTAACGCGCGACGTCGATACCGGCACCTACAACGTCGGCACCTACCGCGCCATGGTCAAGGGACCCAGACGGCTCGGCCTGCAGGTGGACACGCCGTCGCAGCACATCGCCATCCACCTTGAGAAAGCGCGAAAGCGTGGACGCAAGCTGCAAGCGGCGGTCGTACTCGGAGCCGTTCCAGCGGTCGGCCTTGCCAGCGTGCAGAAGATCCCCTACGGCGCAAGTGAGTACTCCCTGGCGGGCGGGCTGCTGCAAGCTCCGCTCGAGGTCGTGGCGTGCGAGACGGTCGACCTCGAAGTGCCCGCGCGTGCCGAGATCGTCATCGAGGGCAGCATCGATCCTGGTCTCGTCGAGCCGGAAGGGCCGTTCGGCGAGGCGAGCGGCTACATGGGGCCGACAACCTGGTCGCCGTCGCTGGAAATTACGTGCATCACGTACCGTCACGATCCTATCGTGCAAGCATTTATCAGCGAGTTCCCACCGAGTGAATCCACGCTCATGCGCAAGATCGGCTTCGAAAGTGTGTATCGCAACTTCTTGCGACATAACTGCAACATCGACTCCGTTCGGAGGGTCAGCTTCTACGAGAGCGGCACCTGTAACATGATGTTCGTCATTTCACTGGATTCCCCCAGCGCCGGGCAAGCATGGCAGGCGCTCTACGCGGCATCCGGATACGAACCGTCAATGGGAAAGATCATCGTAGCCGTTGACGACGACGTCGATCCTGGAGATTTCGACGCGGTTATATGGGCGCTAAGTTTTCGCATGCAGCCTTTGCAAGATATCCGAATTCTCGGCGGTAAGGTGCCTCGCCTCGACCCGTCCGCGGACACCAGCGGTGGCGCCGGCTCCTCGGCCGTGCTGATCGACGCCACCCGAGCCGGCCCCTACCCTCCGACCTCACTTCCGTCCCGCGAACACATGGAACATGCGTTGGAGATTTGGAAGGAACTCGGGCTGTCCGAGCTTTCCCTCAGGCATCCGTGGTATGGCTACGAGCTCGGCGCCTGGACACAGCGAAACCGCGACGAGGCTGCTGTAGGCCTGCGCGGGCGATACGTCGAGACCGGCACGCGGCAAGCCGAACGCGCCCGACACATCGATGATCTCTGATGGGATGAAGAGCGGGCCCCGCTCCTCGTGGCCGGCCCAGTCGCCGCGTACTGAACCCGGGAGGTTGTCCCGGTGATCGTGGAAGTTTGAGGTGGCGGTCCCCCACCTGAGGCCTGCCTGGTGGTAGGTCTCGGGTGAACGACCAAGAACACCCGAGGAAGGGGACCGCCGTCAGTAAGAAGTATCAGACCGAGGAGTCGAGGACCAGCGGACCGGCCGTGCCGGAGCAGGTGAGCGTGGCGATCGAGGAGGTCACCGCTGATGTGCGTGAGGGCCTGGGGCGCTTCATCCCGTTACGGTGTGGGGTGTGGCTGATGGTGGCAGGGTGGCGGGGCGCTCGGTGTTGGGGCGGGTGACCATTGCCGACGTGGCGCGGGCGGCGGGGGTGTCTCGTACCACGGTGTCGCATGCGTTGAACGGGTTGGGGCGGGTGGATCCGCGGACTCGGGAGCGGGTGCGGGCGGCGGCGAGAGAGTTGGGGTATCGGCCGAGTTTGCGGGCGCAACGGTTGCGGCGGGGTGAGTCGCGCACGATCGGGTTGGTGTCGTCGATGCCCGCGGCGGTGGCGGGTGGCCCGTCGCGGTTGGGTTTCTATATGGAGGTTGCGGCTGCGGCGGCGGAGACGGCGTTGGGGCAGGGTTTCGCGTTGGTGTTGGTGCCGCCGTTGGAGGCAGGGGTGCCTGTGGAGTCGCTGGATATCGATGGGGCGATCGCGGTGGAGCCGGAGCGTGCGGACGCGGTGACGGAGTTGCTCCTTGAGCGGGGTATCCCGGTGGTGACGGTGGGGCGTCAGCCGGGCGTGGAGCTGCCGCATGTGGATCTGCACGGGCTTGCGGTGGGTGAGTTGCTGCTGGATCACCTGTATCAGCGGGGTGCCCGGCGGATCGCGCTGCTGGTGGGGCAGGCGCAGCGGCATTCGTATCTGGATGTGCGTGCCGCTTACGAGACGTTCGTGGGGGAGCGGGGTCTGCCCTCCATGGTGATGACCGCCCCGGAGGACGGTGGTGAGGACGCGGGGTATGCCAGCTGTGTGAAGTTGCTTGAGCGGCATCCTGGGGTGGATGCGGTGTGCGCGACGGTGGACGCGTTCGCGGTGGGTGTGGTGCGCGCGTTGGTTGAGGCGGGGCGGCGGGTGCCTGCTGATGTGTTGGTCGCCACTAGATATGACGGGTTGCGGGCGCGTACTTGCGATCCGCCGCTGACCGCGGTGGACCTGCATCTGGATCGGGTGGCGGCGGAGGCGGTGTCCTTGTTGCTGGAGCGGTTGGCCGGTGACACCGCACGGGCTGTGGTGTCGGGTCCCGACCCGGTGTTGGTGGCGCGGGCCTCGTCGCTGCGAGTGTGACCGGCGCCGGGTCAGAGGTTGATCAGCAGGGCGACGCCGGAGATCAGCGCGAAGCTGAGCACGCCGACGCGCATCTTCGGTCCGTTGAGGCGGTGGTGGACGAAGCGGCTGAGGAACGCGCCGAGGGCGAGGGCCGGTAGCAGCAGCGCGGCGGTGCGGAGCTGGCCGAGGTGTGTGGTGCCGGTGAGCACCAGCAGCGCGAGTGAGGCGATCTCGCCGATGAGGAAGCACACCGCGATGGTGGAGCGCAGCACGGGCGCGGGGTGGTGTTGATAGACCAGCGCGAGGGGTGGCCCGCCGACGCCGGTGGCGGTTTCGGTGACGCCGGTGACGGTGCCTGCCGCCAGCAGTGCGCAGCGCCCGGGGGTGAAGGAGGGCGCGGCGAGGCTGACGAGCGCGGCCAGCACGATGGCGACGCCGATCAGTAGGTTGAGGTGCTGTGGTGGGACGACGGCCAGCACCGCGAGGCCGCCCGCGGTGCCTGCCAGCCGCCCCGCGGTGACCCAGCCCGCGCCGTGGCGGTCGATGTTGCCGCGTTCGCGCCAGGCGATGTAGCAGTTCAGGGGGATCATCAGCATGAGTACCGCGACCGGCAGCAGGCTGGCCTGCACGATGCCGATGACGGGGGCGGCGATCAGGGCGAACCCGAGTCCGCTGGAGCCTTGCACGAACGCGGCGATGGTCACGGTGGTCGCGAGGAGCAGGAAGGTCAGGGCGGTCACGGTTGGGTCTTTCCGGTTGCGGGCGTGTCGTGAGCGGGCAGCGGCCCTCGCCGGTGGTGGGTTCGGTGGTCGGCGGCGGTGGGGTGGGTGCGCTGGATCGGTGCGCGCGCGCAGATCTCCTGGCCGACCTTGGCTGCCTGGGCGACCAGGTTGGGGCCGTCCCAGTCGGTTGGCCAGCCGCGCCAGAGTCGGAGATGGCCGTCGATGACGACGGCGGTGATCTGGTCGCGGTTGGTCAGGCGCACCAGTTCCCAGGTCAGATCGTAGCTGGGTTGTAGTTCGGGAACGGTAATGTCGATGGCGAGGAAATCGGCGGCGTGCCCAACGCTGATGGCGCCGAGGGTGCCTGCCAGGCCGATGCACTCGGCGGCGTCGATGGTGGCGTGGTCGATCCAGGTCCATCCGGCACCGCAGGATGAGTCGCCGGAGTCGAGGCCCGCGGTGAGCCGCTGGGCGGACTCAGCGGCGTCGAGGAGTCGGAACGCGTCCGAGCGGGTGCCGTCGGTGCCCAGTCCGAAGCGCACGCCGAACGCGGCCATCAGGGCGGCGGGGGCGACCGCGTTGCCTTTCCATGCGCTGGCGACGGGGTTGTAGGCCACCGCGCTCGCGGTGTCGGCGAGGATTCGCACCTCACTGGGGGTGAGCAGGGTGGCATGGGCGGCCAGCACCTGCGGGCCGAGGACGCCGAGGTCGTACAGGTGCTCCAGGGGGCGGCGCCGGTGTGCCCTCAGGGAGTGTTCTACCGCGGCGAGGTGCTCGTTGACGTGAAACTGGAAGGTCGTGCCGGATTCCGCGGCGAGCGCGGAGAGTCGCCGCAGCATGTCCGTTGAGGCGGCCTCCGGGATGGAGACGGCTAACGAGGGGTGCACGAGCCGGTGGTGCTCGAAGCGCCGCAGGTGTTCCTCGGCGCGGGTGATGATTTCTCGCGTGGTGGGGGAGTTCTCGTCGAGGTCGTTGCACACCGTGCCGAGCACGCAGCGGATGCCTGCCTCGCTGGTGGCATTCGCCAGCGGTGCGAGGTCGATGGGTGCGCGGGTACCCGCGTCGACGACGGTGGTGAAGCCGCCGCGTAGCGATTCCAACGCGGCGAGTTTGGCGGCCAGATAGGCGGATTCCTCGTCGAGGGCCTGCTCAAGGGGCACCCAGAGCCTGCGGAAGATTTCCGACGGCTCGCCGAAGGCGAGGGCCTTGCCGAAGCTCTGGGTGAGGTGGTGGTGGACGTCGATGAAGCCGGGCATCATCAGGTGGCCGTCCATGCGGATCGGGGCCAGGTGAGGGTACTGCTTGAGCAGTGCGGTGGCGGGCCCGACGTGGGTGAACATACCGTCGCTGATGTGCACGGCTTGTTCTCGGGCGAGCCCGGTTGGCAGCAGCGCCACCTCGGGTAGCAGTAACGATTCGGTGGTGTCGAATTCCTCGACGCGCATCAGAACCCTTTCTCGTCGCAGGTCCGTCGGGCGAGGTCGCCTCGTCGCCCGACGGACCTGGGTGGTCAGGACTTGGTGGCCGGGACCATGTCGGGGGCCCGTTGCGGCGCGGCGCTGGTATCGCCGGGATGTCGCCGCAGGTGGTGGAACACGATGTTGAGCACGACGGCGACGATCGCGCCACAGGCCACGCCGCTGCCGAGGAGGACTTGCGCGTTCGCGGGCAGGGCATGGTAGAGCCCGGGGATGAGGATCGGCAGCAGCCCCAGCGCGAGCGCCGCGGTGGCGATGACGATGTTGCCCTGGTCGGCGAAGTCCACCTTGCGCAGCATTTGCACACCCATCACGATGATGATCGCGTAAACCACCAGTGCGGTGCCGCCGACCACTGGCGCGGGGATCGCACTGATCACACGGGCGATCGGGGTGAGGATGCCGATCAGGATCAGGATGATGCCCGCGACCACGGTGACGAAGCGGCTGCGCACTCCGCTGACACGGACGATGCCGATATTCTCTCCGCTGGTGACCAACAGGGAGCTTCCGAAGAACCCACCGAGCAGCGACACCAACGCGTCACCGCGGACGGTCTGTGGCACGGCGCGGTGGATGTCGATGTCCTTGCCGACGATCTCGGCGTTGAGCACGGTCTGGCCGGTCGTCTCGGCCATCGACACCAGGCTGAAAATCATCAATGGCAGCGCGGCCAGCAGATCGAAATGGGGGAATCCGAACGGGAACGGTGTCGGCGCGTGCACGATGCCGGTGGTCTGCGGGCCAAGATGGAAATCGCCCAGTGCCCCCGCCAGTACGGCGCCTGCGATCAGGCCGAGCATCACCGCCAACTGACGGATCGTCCCGGACAGCACCCGGAAGAAGAACACTGTCAATCCGACCGTGGCCAGCCCGAGCGCGATGTCACGCGGGTTGCCGAACCCCGGTGTGCCGGGCCTGCCGGTGATCAGCACCCCACCGAAGTAAAGCAGGTTCACCCCGATGATGACGATCAGAGTGCCGATCACCACGGTCGGGAAGAACCGCATCAACAGCCGCGCGAACGTCGGTACGACCACGAGGTAGAACGCGCCGGTGATGATCACCGCTCCGGTGGCCGTGCGCAGGTCGTATTGCTTGGCGATCGCGATGAACAGCACCAGCGGCGCGCCGCCGGGCAGCATGACGAAGGGCAACCGCACCCCGACCTTCCACGGTCCCAACGACTGAATCAACGTGCCGATCCCGGACAGCACGAAGGCCACCGCGAGTAGTTGCTCGCTGAGTGATGCCGAGAGCCCCAGGGTCTTGCTCACCAGGAACACACTCGAGATCGGGGTTGCGGCCATCACCAGCACGTGCTGGATGCCGAACGGTACGAGCTTGCGGATCGGGCGGTACTCGTCGACGGGATGGCGGGCCGAGGTTGGGGACACGGCGATCCCTCCGTTCTCTGGGCCTATGACAAATCGATTTGGCAAGTATGTGGCCTGAGTCTCATGACGTCAAGGGGAAAGCGCCGTGCCACCCAGCCACACCTCGGGGAGGGCCTCGGGCAACGGAGGCGGGTCGGGGCAGCACAACACCAGCATCGGGCGGTCGCATTTTGAGGGCATCGCGCCGAAACCCGTACCGCATAAGAGCACCCATCGCTCCATCACCGGATCAACACGAAGCGGGTGCCAGAGCGGGTGTTGGGCGGCGCCGTTCGTGAGATAGACCCGCTACACATCTCCGGACAAACCGGCGGCGGTGGGTGTGGTTCATTGAGAGTCGGCGAGCCAGGGGTAGCGGGCGGTGTCGGCGTCGGCGTAGTCGGGGTCGAGGTAGACGAACAGCCTGGCGATCTTGCCGTCGCGGATCTCGAACACGTCGCACCAGCGTCCGGCGTGGCTGACTCCGGCGCGCCACGGTGTTCCGTCGGCGGCCCGTCCGGAGGAGGTGCCCTCGACGACAACTGTGTCGCCGGAGTGGATGTAGTTGAGGTAGGCGTAGTCGTGTCGGACGGCCGAGACGATGTCGGCCACGTGGCCGAAGGTCTGTTTGATCTAGTCGATGCCGTGGGCCAGCGGGCATTTCGGGAAGTACATTTGCGCGTCGTCGGCGAACAGGTCGAAGAAGTCCTCGCCGCGGTCCAGGCGCTTGAGGTATTCCAGCGCGATCGCCTTGCGTTGCTCATCGGTCATGGTGGTGCCGGTGATCGTCATTTCAGGCTCCGTTGATCGGTTGGGTTGGGTTTTCCTGCGCGAGGGGGCCTGTTGCTTTTTGAAGTAGCCCCGGTTCGTGCCGCGTGTCGCTTCGCCGGATTGATCATGGTTTGGGATCATTGTGAGTATGGCGCGGGCGTATCGGCCGGTGGACCGGGGCAAGGAGTTCCTGTTACCACCGAACATGGTCGACTGGCTCGGCGAGGATCATCTGGTGTGGTTCGTGATCGAGGCGGTCAAGAGGCTGGACACGGCGGCGTTTCACCGGTTGGCCAAACTTGGTGGCGTCGGGCGGCGCGGCTACGACCCGGGCATGGTGTTGACGTTGTTCGTCTACGCCATGGCCCACGGGGTGTCCTCCTCGCGACGGATGGAGCGCCTGTGTGAGACCGACGTGGCGTTCCGGGTCATCTGCGCCCAGGACGTCCCGGACCACACGGTGCTGGCCCGGTTCCGCAAGAACCATCAGGACGCGCTGGCCGGGTTGTTGACCGAGTCGCTGGTGCTGGCCGCCGAACTGGGCATGGTCTCGCTCGGGGTAGTGGCCCTGGACGGCACCAAGATCGCCGGTAACGCCAGTCGGGACGCCAACCGGTCCGAGAAGCGGTTACGGGAACTGGCCGAGTCCTACCTCGACACGGTCGAGGAGACCGATCAGGCCGAGGACGACCTGTTCGGCGGGCAGGCCCGCGGCGACGAGCTGCCGACCGAGGCGGCCGACCGCACCGGCCGGCGGGAGCGCATCGGCAAGGCGTTGGAGCAGATCCAGGCCCGCCGCGAGCAAGCGGAGAAGACAGACCAGGAGCAGGCCGAGAAGGTAACCGAATGTGAGCGGGCGGTCGCCAGGGCAGCAAGGGCCGTGGCCGTTACCCGGCCGGCGTCGACCGGGTCGGCATGGCCAAGGCCCGCTGGGAACGCGAACGCGCCGCCGCGGCTGAGCGGTACCAGGCCTGGCAGTCCGCCCGCGAACAAGGCGAACCCCGACCGCGGGGTGGTCGTGCCCCGGTGCCACCGGGGCACCACCGGGTCCGCCGGACCTGGGCTGTCTACGTAACCGAACAAGCCGCCGCCGCGAGCCAGGCCGCATCGACGCCAGTTGATACCGACAGCGCCGGGCAGCGCGAGGGCACCAGCGAGAAGTTCGTCGCGAACCTGACCGACCCGGACTCGAGGCTGCTCAAGACCCGCAACGGCTGGATCCAGGGCTACAACTGCCAGACCGCGGCCAGCGATGACGAGTTCATCCTCTACGCCCGGGCCACCCAAGACGCCAACGACGTCGCCCAGTTCATCCCCACCATGAATGCCGTCACCAGCACTGGCCAGCAGCTGGCCACCCGCACCGGCCGCGACGACTTGAACCAGGTCGGCACCCTGCTCGCCGACGCCGGCTACGACTCCGATGCGAACCTCGCCGCCGACGGGCCAGACCGGCTCATCGCCGACGGGAAACGCCACAAACTCGCCGCCCGGGCCGCCACCGATCCGGCAACCGGCGTCCCACCCGATGACGCCACTGCGCGGGAGGGAATGAACCACCGGCTACGCACCGCCGACGGACACGACCTCTACAAGCGCCGGTCGCCGCTGATCGAAACACCCAACGCCTGGCTCAAAGACGGCCGCGGGCTACGCCGATTCGCCCGCCGCGGCATCGACGCCGTCCAAGCCGAACTCGTTCTCGCCAGCGCCGCCACCAACCTGCTCAAGATCAGCACAAAAGGCGTCACAGCAGCCCAGCTACGGACCGTATAGCCCGCCGGGGGCGACAGGACAGCACACCCCCAGGCACCGAACAGCCCGCCATACCCCCGATCCCGCCGACCAACGGCATCGCAGGCAAGCCCGACACTCCCGGCCGGATCCGCGTGCTCGC
>JBOHEL010000045.1:0-17293 GCA_050700995.1 Sciscionella sp.
GCCGAGGGCGAGATCAGCTTCGGCCCGGCCCAGTGCCGCGTCCCGGCTACCCCCGGTCAGCGGCTTGAAGCTGGTGCGGGCGGGATCCACCCCCAAGTCATGGGCGATCAGATCAAGCATCGCGATATCGAACCCGGTGTATCCGCCGGAACTGGACGAGCGCTGCGCCAGCCCAGGCTTCTCCTCGATAGCGACGATGAGCTTGCCGCGCCGGGTGATCCGGTCGATGGTCGGTGATCCGCTGCTTGCCGGGCGTGGTGGCGCGACGGTGTCGAAGGGGCTACCAGCCACTGGGGCGGGGTGATCGCGGAACCGGTCGGTGACCCCGTCGACGGCCCGGCCCAGCACCCACAACGCTGCGATCCCGACGATCACCAGCAGGATCAGCAGGCAACCGATCCGGCGCGGCCGCAGCCATCCGCGCTGGCGCATGACGTACAAGATCGAGCGGGACCGGGAGACCGGACCTGGGGTCACCGGCTGTCTGCGCACCGCGACGACTCTAGGCGTTCCACGCATCAGCCTCCCGCTGCGCTGGTTCCAGTCAAGGTCGGCTCGCCCGGCACTAGTGTTGTCGTGGCCTTAGGCAACACCGCACCCGGTCGTACCCGAGTCAATCGCCATTCGGCCCACACGGCCAGCCTGCTGAGCCCGTAGTTGATCAGGATGAAGATCACGCCGATGGTTAGGTAGAGCTGCAGCGGATTGCGTAGCTGCTGAATGGCGATCCCCACGAACCTCACCGCCTCGACGTACTGGATCACGAAGCCGAGTGAGGTGTCCTTGAAGATCACTACCAGCTGGCTGATCAGCGCGGGGAGCATTACCCGGACGGCCTGCGGGACCAGGATCAAGCGCAGTGCCTGTCCGTGAGTGAGCCCGACTGCTGCCGCCGCCTCGGCCTGGCCGCGGGGAAGCGAGGCGATACCGGCCCGCACGATCTCGGCGATGATCACCGAGTTGTACGCGGTAAGTCCGATCACCAGGTACCACAGCAGCGGCAGGCTCACGCCGAGTTCGGGCAGCACCCGAGCGGCGAAGAAGATCGCGATGACGACCGGTAGGCCGCGGAAGAACTCCATCGGCGCCACCACGCTCCAGCGTCCCCAGCGGGGCAAGCTGATCCTGGTCACCGCCAACACCGCACCCAACAGCAGCGAGAACCCCATCGCCAGGACGGCCGCTTCGGCGTTGCGCAGCATTGCCAGGCCGAGGTTGGCCCACAGCGCAATGAAGAACGGGTTCGCCGGGTTGATAACCGGTCCCCACTTCTCCTCGGTGAGCTGGCCTTGCGCGGCGAGCCGCAGTATCACCAGGACTACCAGCGCGGCAAGCACCAAGCCGACGATGATACTGACCGCCTGGATGCGCCTGCGGGTGCGCGGGCCGGGACGGTCGTAGAGCAGCGCGATGCTCACCGCATCACCGCGACCCTGCGCTCGATGACGCCCAACGCCAGGCCTGCCGGAATGGTGATGATCAAGTAGCCTAACGCCACACCGAGCAACACCGGAATGAGCGAAAGTCCCTGTGCAGAGGTCAGCCTGGCCTGCACGCTGAACAGATCCCCGCCAACTCCGAACGCGCCGACGATCGCCGAATTCTTGACCATCGCGATGATCACGCTACCGAGCGGCGGAACGACGCTGCGCAGCGCTTGCGGCAACACGACGTCTCGCAGCGACTGGGTGAAGGTCAGCCCCACTGCCCGAGCGGCCTCGGCCTGTCCGGGCGCCACCGCGTTGATCCCGCTGCGCACGGCCTCGCAGACGAAGGCCGAGGTATAGAGCACCAGGCCGGTAATGCCGAACCAGAAATAGGCGCCTTTAATGCCGAGCTCAGGCAAGCCGAAGGCACAAAAGAACAGAACGATGGTGAGTGGGCAGTTGCGGAACACGGTCACCCAGGCCGTACCCGCGGCGCGCAGCGGCGGCAACGGGGAGACCCGGAAGGTGGCGATCACAGTGCCGAGCAACAGCGACCCGACCGCCGCGTACAGGCAGATCTGCAAGGTTGTGATAAAGCCGTCGCGGTACAACCCAATGTTGTCGAAGATGATGTCCACAGGCGTATAGCGGTTAACTGCAACTGTCGAATGTGGGCAGCTGTGGCGTCTGCTCCGCTACCTTCCCGGCCGTTGTCTTCCAGGCGTTGACGTACGCGCCGGACTTGGCAGCTTGGGTGAGCGTGTCGTTGATGAAGGTGCAGAACGCGACGTCACCCTTGCGGATCCCGATGCCATAGGGCTCTTTAGTGAAGGTGTCGCCCACCAGCTTGTAAGCGCCGTTGCTGTTGCTCACGAAGCCCAGCAGGACCACGTTGTCGGTGGTCACGACGTCGACCTGACCGGTGCGCAGCGCGTCGGCGCACTTGGAGTAAACGTCGAACAGCGTGAGCTGAGCGGGATCGATGTATTTCCGGATGTTCTCCGCCGGGGTGGAACCCTGCACCGAGCACACTTTGGCCCTGGCACCGCGTAGCGAGTCCGGCCCGGTGATGGCGGTGTTGTCGGACTTGACCATGAGCGACTGCCCGGCGAGGTAGTACGGGCCCGCGAAGCTGACCTGCTGGCGGCGCTTGTCGTTGATCGTGTAGGTCGCCACTACCAGGTCCACTCTACCCTGCTTGATCAACTCCTCGCGCTGCGCGGAGGGCGACTCCACCCATTGCACCTTGTCCGGCGGGATCCCGAGCGCGCCGGCGATGATCCTGGCCACTTCGGTGTCGAAGCCGGTGAGGTTGCCGCTCAGGGTCTGCTGGCCGAACAGCGGCTGGTCGAACTTGGTGCCGATCCTGATGGTGTGGGCCTCGGCGAGCTTGGCCATCGTGGTGCCTGGCTCGAAGTGGACACCTTGGGCGACCGACGGCGTCGAGCTGCTGCTACCTAGACCTTGCTGCTGCCCGCATGCGGTCGTAGCCACGGCGAATGCGGCCATGGCTACCCCCACCCTTAGCACAGCCTTCCAGCGCATTCGCTACTCCTCACGTCAGTGCAGGTGAAACCTAGTAGGGGCCCGGTGGTGAAACCATCAGTGCGTCAAGATCTTGCCGAGAAAATCCCTGGCCCGGACCGAGCGCGGCGCGGTGAAGAACTGATCGGGAACCGAGTCCTCGACGATCTCGCCGTCGGACATGAACACCACCCGGTGTGCGGCGCGGCGGGCGAAGCCCATCTCATGGGTGACCACCAGCATGGTCATGCCCTCGCGCGCCAGCGACGTCATCACGTCGAGCACCTCCTGGACCATCTCGGGGTCCAGCGCCGAGGTCGGTTCGTCGAAGAGCATCACCTTCGGGCGCATGGCCAGCGCGCGGGCGATCGCGGCGCGCTGCTGCTGACCGCCGGAGAGCTGCGCGGGGTACTTGTCGGCCTGATCGCTGATCCCGACCCGGGTGAGCAGCTGCATCGCAGCCTCGTGCGCTTCGGGTTTGCTGATCCGGCGGACCCGTACCGGAGCGAGCTCGACGTTCTCCGCGATCGTCTTGTGGGCGAAGAGATTGAACTGCTGAAAGACCATGCCGACATCGGCCCGCAGCCGGGCCAGCGCCCGGCCTTCTTCGGGCAGCGGTGTTCCGTCAATCTCGATACTGCCCTCGTCGATCGGCTCCAGCCGGTTGATACTGCGGCACAGCGTCGACTTACCCGACCCGGACGGCCCCAGCACCACCACCACCTCGCCGCGCGCAACCTCAAGGTTGATGTCGCGTAGCACGTGCAGCGAACCGAAATGCTTGTGCACGCCCACCATCCGGATCATCGGCGGGTCGGCTGCCGCGGGAGCGCTCATCCGATCCTCCAAGTGGGCGGTGCGTCGAGGTCATCCATACCACGCGGTTGCCCGTGCGACGAGGGTGGCGCGATAGCGGGTTCGACCCGGCCCTACCCTGGAACGGTAAGGAAAGGTGATCTGCGGATGACGGCGAGTACCGAGCAGTGTCCACGCAGCTACCGCGTGCGCACCTACGGCTGCCAAATGAACGTGCACGACTCCGAACGATTGGCCGGGCTGCTCGAGTCGGCCGGGTACGTTCCCGCGGGGTACGACGCGACCCCCGATGTGATCGTCCTGAACACCTGCGCGGTGCGCGAAAACGCCGATAACCGGCTCTACGGCAACCTCGGTCAGCTCCGCCCGATCAAGCGCGATCATCCAGGGATGCAGATCGCCGTCGGCGGCTGCCTGGCGCAGAAAGACCGCGGCGAGATCATCCGGCGGGCGCCCTGGGTGGACGTGGTGTTCGGCACCCACAACATCGGCTCGCTGCCGGTCCTGCTGGAGCGGGCCCGGCACAACGACGAAGCCCAGATCGAGATCGCCGAGTCCCTGGAGGTTTTTCCGTCCGCGTTGCCGGCCAAGCGGGACTCGGCGCACTCCGCGTGGGTGTCGATCTCGGTGGGTTGCAACAACACCTGCACGTTCTGCATCGTGCCCGCGCTGCGCGGCAAGGAGGTCGACCGGCGGCCTGGTGACGTGCTCGCGGAGGTCGAGGCGCTGGTGGCCGAGGGTGTGCTCGAGGTGACCCTGCTGGGGCAGAACGTCAACGCCTACGGGGTCGACTTCGGGGATCGGCGCGCATTCGGCGACCTGCTGCGGGCCTGCGGGACGATCAAGGGACTGGAACGGGTGCGCTTCACCTCGCCGCATCCGCGGGACTTCACCTCAGACGTCATCGAGGCGATGGCGGCCACCCCGAACGTCTGCCACCAGCTGCACATGCCGTTGCAGTCCGGCTCGGATGCGGTCCTGGCGGCGATGCGCCGCTCCTACCGGGCGCAGCGTTACCTCAAGATCGTCGGGGAGGTTCGCGCCGCGATGCCCGACGCGGCGCTGTCCACCGACATCATCGTCGGATTCCCCGGTGAGACCGAGGCCGACTTCCAGGCCACCCTGGGCGTGGTCCGCGCAGCACGCTTCGCGCAGGCGTTCACCTTCCAGTACTCGCGCCGTCCCGGCACACCGGCCGCCGACATGGCCGGCCAGGTGCCCAAGGCGATCGTGCAGGACCGCTATGAGCGGCTCGTCGCGCTGCAGGAGAGCATTTCCTGGGAACTCAACCGGAGCCTCGTCGCCGGCGTGGTGGAGGTGTTGGTCTCCGAGGGTGAGGGCCGCAAAGACGCGGCCACCCGGCGAATGAGCGGGCGAGCCAGGGACGGCCGGCTGGTGCACTTCGAACCGGGCGACGGCGACGTCCGGCCAGGTGACGTGGTACTCGCGGAGATCACCTATGCGGCGCCGCACCATCTGGTCTCCGACTTCGCCCTGCGGGCACACCGCCGGACCGCCGCCGGTGACGCGTGGGCCGCCGGTCGACGCCCGACCACCCCAGGAGTCCTGCTCGGACTACCCTCGTTCTCCTCTCCAACATGACCCTCTTTTTCGGGAGCTGTGCGAGGACGGCGATATGACCGACGATCCGGATGGCATCGCTGCGCTGCGGGCTGAAATCGACGCGGTGGAGCGCTCGGCATTGCATCGGGTCGACCCGGGCATCCGCGCGGCGGTGATTTCCGGGGCGATCATGCTGCTGCTGCTGGCCGTCGCGTTGCCGTGGGTGGGCGACGCCAGCGGCTGGGACGTGCTCAGCGGCGCCGCCAACCCGGCTGACCGGGTCGGACTGTTGCCGCGGATGTTCGGGAGCCTAGCGCTGACCGTGGGCGTGGGTCTGTCCGTCCTGGCTCTCGTCACCCGACGCTGGGGTCTGGTCTGGGCCACCGCACTGGGTTGTACCTATTGCGTGCTCGACGGGGTGTGGGCGATCTGGTCGCGACAGACCGTGCACGGCCCCGGGCCCGGAATAGGACTGGTATTGGCGGTGCTGGCCGTGGCGGTACTGGCCGTGCAATGGCTGCGGCTGGCCCTGTCCCGCCAATAGCCTTGTCCCGCCAGTAGGCTGTCCCGCCAGTAGCTGGTTGCCTTCACTGGCTGGTGACAGCCCGTTCTGCGGCGGCCAGCCACTCCCGCCACTGTTCGGCCTGGGCCTGTGCGGTGCTGGCGCGGCGGTCATCGCCAGCGGCGCGGGCCTTCGCTGCCTGTGCCTCGTACTGCTCCACCCTTTCCCGGAACTGGGCCACCCGGGCCTCGGACTCCGGGTCGATCTGTTTCCACTGCGTGTTGGTCGCCGTGCGGATTCGATCCTCGACGGCGCGCAAGCGGGCTTCGAGTTCTTTGACCCGCTCGCGCGGAATTTTGCCCACGGCTTCCCAGCGTTCCTGAATGCTCCGCAGCTGCGCTCGGGCCGCCTCGACGTCACCGGCGGGATCAATCCGTTCCGCGGCAGCGACCAGCTCCTGCTTCCGCGTCACGTTGCGCTCCGACTCCGAGTCGCGACTGGAGAAGGTCGCGGAGCGATGGCTGAAGAAGCGTTCCTGGGCGGCCCGGAATCGTTGCCACAAGGCATCGTCGGCTTCCTTGGGGGCGCGGCCTGCCGCCTTCCACTCGGCCATCATGGTTCGAAAGCGACTCGCGGTGGCGCCCCAGTCGGTGGACTCGGCCAGCGTCTCGGCCTCGACGACCAGCTGCTCCTTACGGCTCCTGGCCCCGACGCGCTGCCGGTCGAGTTCGGCGAAATGCGCGCCGCGTCGCCTGGCGAAGGCGTCCCGGGCCCTGGAGAAGCGGCGCCATAGCGCCTCGTCGGTTTTCCGGTCTACGCCCTTGATCGTCTTCCACTCATCCAAAATGGTGCGCAGCCGGTCGCCGCCGGTCTTCCACTGGGTGGACTCGGCGCCGATCTGCTCGGCCTCGTGTGCCAGTGCCTCCTTGCGAGCGGTTGCTCGCGCTCTGGCTTGTTCTCGGGCCGTCTTAGCGCCGGCGAGGCAGTCTTCGGCGCGTCGTTGCAGGTGGTCCAGGAAAGCGGTGAGCCCTACCAGGTCACCCACGGCGGTCGGTTCGACGATGTCATCGCGCAAGGTTCGAACCCGGGACAGCGCCTGCTTGGGGTCCGCCACTCCCGACGTCAACCGAGACTCGAGCAGTTCGGTTTCGGTGAGCAGGTCGTCGAATCGGCGCGCGAAGTGAGCTAGCCCCTCGTCGGTCGTGCCGGCCTGCCACGAACCGACTGCTCGCTCGCCCTGCACGGTGTGGGTGTACACCGTCCCGTCGGCACCGATTCGCCCCCAGCGCTGCGGATCACGGCAGGCGCGCAACACGACGGGACGGGGACCGGGTTGAGCACTAGTCTCCAGATGTTGCTCGGTCTGGTTGTTCTCAGTCATGCCGGCCTTCCTCGACCTCGTGCCCGCCGCCGCGTCCTGCGGGCGCCCGACTGCACCGGGTGCGTGCACCTCGACGTGCTGTCCCGAATGCTCGGCCAGGGCCGCATTGAAGCAGTTCGGGCGCGCGGACAGGGAAGCAGGTGCGAAGTGGCACTAACCTGCAGCGGTGATCGTACGCGTGGAGGTGCCACCACATCCACCGATCCCGGTGCCGGTCGGATGAATCCATGCGCCCTGGCGGTGGTCGGTCCGACCGGCACCGGCAAGTCCGACCTTGCGGTGAAGCTGGCCCGCAGTCTGGGTGGCGAGGTGGTCAACGCCGACGCCATGCAGCTCTACCGTGGCATGGACATCGGTACCGCGAAGCTGCCACCATCGCAGCGCGCTGCGGTGCGGCACCATCTGCTAGACGTGCTGGACGTCACCGAGACCGCATCGGTGGCGGCCTACCAACGCGAAGCCCGCCGCATCGTCGAGGAGCTACTCGCCGCGGGTGCGGTGCCGGTGCTCGCCGGCGGCTCGGGACTGTACGTGCAGGCTGTGCTGGACGACTTGGATTTCCCGGGCACCGACCCCGAACTGCGTGCGGAGCTTGAGGCCGAGCTGTCACAGCAGGGGGCGTCGGCACTGCATCACCGGCTGCATCGACTCGACCCGGTAGCTGCTGGCCGCATCCTGCCGAGCAACGGCCGCCGGGTGGTGCGGGCGCTGGAGGTCATCCAGCTCACCGGCCGTCCATTCTCCGCGGCGCTGCCACCGCCCGGTCCGGCGCGTTACCGAGCCGTGATCATCGGGCTGGATACCGATCCCGCGGTCCTCGACGCGCGGATCGACTCGCGGGTGGATCGGATGTTCACCGACGGTCTGGTCGAGGAAGTCCGCGGACTGCTGTCTCGCGGCCTACGGGACGGCCGGACGGCGTCGCGGGCCCTGGGCTACCAGCAGGTCATCGCCGCACTGGACGCGGGAGCTGATCCTGCCTGCGCCGCCGGCCCGACCGCCCAAGCGACCCGGCGCTTCATCCGCCGGCAGCGCAGCTGGTTTCGGCGCGACGGTCGGATCAGATGGTTGGACTGCCAGCACCCCGACTTGCTCGACGCCGCGCTGTGCCTGGCCGCGGACGGATAGGCTCGGAGCCGATGGAGCAGGGCATCGAGTTTCTCAAGGGGCACGGGACGGAGAACGACTTCGTCCTGTTACCCGACCCCACCGGCGCGGTGGACCTGACACCATCTCGGGTGCGCGTGCTGTGCGACCGGCGCGGCGGACTGGGGGCCGACGGGGTGCTGCGGGTGGTGCCGGGTGCGCTGGTGAGCGACCCGCCGCCGGGCACTTCACCGGACGAGTGGTTCATGGACTACCGCAATGCCGACGGTTCCGTCGCTGAGCTGTGTGGCAACGGGGCCCGAGTCTTCGCCCGCTACCTCACTGATGCTGGGTTTGTTTCCGATCGTGAGTTCCGGATCGGCAGCAGGTCCGGTCCGCGCACGGTGCGGTGCAATGAGGACGGCTCGGTGACGGTCGAGATGGGTCAGGTGCAGCGCAACGGCAAGTCCACGGTGACCGTCGGGGGTGCGGCATTTTCGGGGCTCGTGGTGGACCTCGGCAATCCCCATCTGGCCTGCGTGACCGAGGTGGCGGTGGAGCAGCTGGACCTCTCCGTGCCGCCGGGGCACGATCCCGCAACCTTCCCGCACGGCGTCAACGTCGAGTTCATCAACGTGCTGTCCGCCGGGCACCTGCGGATGCGGGTGCACGAACGGGGAGTGGGCGAGACCCGCTCCTGTGGCACCGGAACGGTGGCTGCGCTCGCCGCAGCGCTGGACGCGCAAGACCAGGACACCGGCGCGGCGGAGGTACAGGTGTCGGGAGGCCGGCTGCACGTCGAGATCACTCGGGACGGCAGCATGCTGACCGGTCCCGCGGTACTCGTCGCACGGGGCCGGCTGGCTCTCGACTGGTGGTTGGCGCACTGATCAGCTGGGTGCTCTGCGGAATTCGAGAGCATGATTCGCCCAGACGTGTCACGATGAGAGGCGTATGACAACCTCACCGAATTTTCCGTCCCGCGGTCCGAGCTCTACCTCGCGAGGAGAACTGGATCTCGAAGAGCGCTCCGCGCTACGTCGCGTGCCCGGGCTGTCCACCGAGCTCGCTGATGTCACCGAAGTCGAGTACCGGCAGCTTCGCCTGGAGCGCGTGGTGCTCGTCGGGGTATGGACCGACGACTCCGCGGCCCAGGCCAGCGCGTCGATGGCCGAACTGGCCCGGCTTGCCGAGACGGCCGGGTCGCAGGTGCTCGACGCCATGGTCCAGCGTCGCGAGCGCCCCGATCCGGCGACCTACATCGGCTCCGGCAAGGTCGTCGAGCTGCGCGAGATCGTCCTGCGCACCGCGGCGGACACCGTGATCTGCGACGGCGAACTAACCCCCGGACAGCTGCGGCAACTGGAGGCCAAGCTCAAGGTCAAGGTCGTCGACCGGACCGCGCTGATCCTGGATATCTTCGCCCAGCACGCCCGCTCCCGGGAAGGCAAGGCGCAGGTCGAGCTGGCCCAGCTGAGTTATTTCCTGCCGCGGCTTCGTGGTTGGGGCGAGTCACTGTCTCGGCAAGCCGGCGGTGCGGGTGGCGGGGCCAGCGGTGGGGTGGGTACTCGCGGGCCGGGGGAGACGAAGCTGGAGACAGATCGGCGGCGCATCCACCGTCGGTTGGCCAAGCTGCGCCGGGAGATCGCCGCAATGCGGACGATTCGCGACACCAAGCGAGGCCGTCGGCGCGCCAACGAGGTGCCCAACGTGGCCATCGTCGGCTACACCAACGCGGGCAAATCCAGCCTGCTCAATGTGATCACCGGCGCTGAGGTGCTGGTGCAGGACGCGTTGTTCGCCACCCTGGATCCCACCACTCGCCGGGCCACCACGCCGCAAGGGCAGGAGTACACGCTCACTGACACTGTCGGTTTTGTCCGCCATCTACCGCATCAGTTGGTGGAGGCGTTTCGCTCCACGTTGGAGGAGACGGCCGACGCCGACCTGCTGCTGCATGTGGTCGATGGCTCCGATCCGATGCCTGAACTGCAGGTAGAGGCGGTGCACGAGGTCCTCGCTGAGATTACCGAAGGACGCGATGCGCCGATGCCGCTCGAGCTGCTGGTGGTGAACAAGATCGACGACGCAGACCAGCTCGTGCTGTCTCGGCTACGACACGTGCTGCCGAACGCGTCGTTCGTCTCCGCGCACACCGGAGCGGGGATCGTCGGATTGGTTCAACGGATCGCTGACGGGTTGCCGCAACCTCACTTTGAAGTCGCCGCATTGCTGCCGTGGGCCCAAGGCGCCTTGGTCGCCCGGGTGCACGCCGAGGGCGAGATGCTGGATACCGACCACACCGAAAGCGGCACCCGGCTGCGTGCACGGGTGCGGCCAGACCTCGCCCGCGCGCTGGCCGCGTATCTGGTCCAGTCCTGACACCGGCGGGTTCACAGCCGTCGCAATACCGTCACCACCCGGCCGAGAACAGTCGCATCGTCGCCTGGGATCGGCTGGTAGGCGGCGTTGTGTGGGAGCAGCCAGACGTGTCCGTCACGGCGCTTGAACGTCTTCACGGTCGCTTCACCGTCGATCATGGCAGCGACGATGTCTCCGTTCTCGGCGCTGGG
Organism: Sciscionella sp.; assembly: GCA_050700995.1. GTDB lineage: Bacteria > Actinomycetota > Actinomycetes > Mycobacteriales > Pseudonocardiaceae > JBOHEL01. The sequence continues at coordinate 10,873 of JBOHEL010000045.1, forward strand.
CTGCTGACGGACGACCACCCAGTCCCCGTCGGTGATCGCCGCGTCGACCATCGAGTCACCCACGACGCGAAGCAGGAACAGTGATCCCTCACCGACGAGTTCCTTGGGCAGCGGGAAGACGTCTTCGACAGCCTGCTCGGCGAGCACCGGTCCGCCTGCGGCGATCCGGCCGACCACGGGAACGAAAACAGGTTTGGGGTGATCGGGCTCCTCGCTCGGCGTCTGCGCTGCGGGTGGCGCACTGTCGGCGGGTCGGACACCGACCGCGCGCGGCCGGTTGGGATCTCGGCGCAGGTAACCCTTGCGTTCCAGGGCCCGCAGCTGGTGTGCGACCGACGATGTCGACGTGAGCCCGACCGCTTCGCCGATCTCCCGCACACTCGGCGGGTAGCCGAACCGCTGCACCCATTCCCGGATCACCTCGAGGACCCGTCTCTGGCGGGGTGTGAGGCTGTCACTGCCGGCGTCGTCGTCGAGGTCGGGGAAGACATGCACCTGCCTGGCCGAGCTCGGCGGGTTCTGGTCCTCGATCTGCGCTCCGGAACCGGTTGCCGCCGGCTCGTCGCTCCGCTGTCGTCCCAACGCTGCTCCTCGGGCTCCGAAGTTAGGTAACCGCCGTGGGGGCCACTACGCTCCGCGGCCGGCCCCGTCGGACCCATCCGGTCCGTCGCGGTGCTGACGCTAGCCGCCGCTCGGTCAAAGATCAAACATCTGTTCGAACAACACGCCGCACGATCACCGACTCTGTCGGGGCGCCGTGATAGACACCGCACAGCAGTTCGATCGAACTCGCGTTCGATGGTACCCGCGATGAGGAGTCTCGATGACGGCACCAGCACGGTTGAGTAGCCCGCCCGCGGCACGGAGTGTGAAGGTCGTGCCTGGCGGCGCCAGGCCGGTTCGGCGGCTGGCGGCGCTCACGCCAACGCTTCCTGCGCCTCCAGCGCCCGTGCCACCGCTCGCTCCTGCAGTATGGAGCCGCCGGGTGGGATGCGTGGCACATCGGCGAATGGTGGTTCCGCCGCGGGGTGGGATGGCGACGGCGGGCCTATCCGCGTTGCGGTCGGGCCGGCTGGCGAGCGTGGTCGCCGCCGCCACCATGACGGCGGCCGTGGTCGGTGGCCTCGGCTGGATCGGCCAGGGCACGAGCCCTGGTATTCCGGCGCAGACGGCAGTGATCCGCGTGGGCGGGGGCGAGACCCTCTGGGACGTGGCGCGGCGGGTGGCGCCACAGTCTGACCAGCGTGCCGTGGTGCAGCGGATCCGGGAACTAAACGGGATCGTGGGCTCCGCCATAGAGCCCGGTCAGCGGTTGCAGGTGCCGGACGGGCGCTGACCGGGTCCGACAGATCGACGGTTTCTTCGTGTCGCCGTCCGGTTCCCGACCCGGTAAGGCACGTCAGCGGGCGGCTCTCGTTTACCGGGCTCTAGAGTACGCCGTGGCGGCTCGACTTCGCGACCACCACAACATATAGTAGTTACAGCGATGTTGTTCGCGTACTAGTTGGGTCTGGTACCGATGCGCATCGGTGTGCCGCTGGGAGGGGGAGGGGTATGCACTGTCCGTTCTGCCGGCACAGGGACTCGCGCGTCATCGACTCGCGCGAGGTGGAGGATGGCCAGGCGATCCGCCGGCGCCGGTCGTGTCCCGCGTGCGGTCGGCGGTTCACGACGGTGGAGGAGCTGGTGCTGGCCGTGGTGAAACGCTCGGGTGTCACCGAGCCGTTCAGCCGCGACAAGATCGTCCGTGGAGTACGCCGGGCATGCCAGGGGCGGCCGGTGGATGAGGATGCGTTGCAGCAGTTGGCGCACCGGGTTGAGGAGACGATCCGGTCCTTGGGTAGCGCCGAGGTGCCCAGTCAGGAGGTCGGGTTGGCCATCCTCGGTCCGCTGCGCGACCTCGACGAGGTGGCCTACCTACGTTTCGCAAGCGTCTACCGGTCGTTCTCGTCGATCGAGGACTTCGAGAAGGAGATCCGAAGCCTGCGTGACCTCCCACGCCACGACCGTACGACGAAGGATCCGACCGATCCCGACGGGGAGAGACCCGAAGCCGGGAGTATGCACACCGCGACTGAGAGGGATGAGGGATGACCGAGACCGTCGGGACTCCGGCTGGCAACGCGGCGGCAACCGCTGGAGCTTCGCCTGCTGCGCGGCCCAAGCGTGCGCTGCGGATGGAGCGGGTCTACACCACTGAGGCGCGCCACCCCTACGACGAGGTGACATGGCAGCGCCGGGACGTCGTGATGACCAACTGGCGGGACGGAACGGTCAACTTCGAACAGCGCGGCGTGGAGTTCCCCGACTCGTGGTCGGTGAACGCAGTCAATATTGTGACCAGCAAGTATTTCCGCGGCGCGGTGGGTACCGAGCAGCGCGAGTCGAGCTTGCGCCAGTTGATCGACCGGGTGGTGAGGACCTACACCGCAGCCGGTGTCCAGCACGGATACTTCGCCACCGACACCGACCAGGAGATCTTCTCCCAGGAGCTGACCTGGATGCTGCTGCACCAGGTGTTCAGCTTCAACTCCCCGGTCTGGTTCAACGTCGGGACCGCATCGCCTCAACAAGTCTCCGCGTGTTTCATCCTTTCGGTCGACGACGAGATGGAATCGATTCTCAACTGGTATCGGGAAGAGGGGCTGATTTTCAAGGGTGGTTCTGGTGCCGGTCTGAACCTTTCCCGCATCCGCTCGTCGAAGGAACTGCTGTCCTCCGGGGGCGCGGCCTCCGGCCCGGTAAGCTTCATGCGTGGGGCAGACGCCTCGGCGGGTACCATCAAGTCGGGCGGAGCGACTCGGCGCGCCGCCAAAATGGTGGTACTCGACGTTGATCATCCGGATATCGCCGAGTTCGTGCAGACCAAGGCATCGGAAGAGCGCAAGATTCGGGTGCTCCGTGATGCCGGATTCGATATGGACCTGGGTGGCAAGGACATTACGTCGGTCCAGTACCAGAACGCCAATAACTCGGTCCGGGTTTCCGACGAGTTCATGCGCGCAGTGGAGGCTGACGGCGAGTTCGGGCTGCGCGCCCGGACGACCGGCGAGGTCATCGAGACGGTGCTGGCCAAGAAACTCTTCCGCCATATCACTACGGCTGCGTGGGAATGCGCCGACCCTGGTCTGCAGTACGACGACACGATCAATGATTGGCACACCTGCCCGGAGTCCGGACGCATCACCGCGTCTAATCCGTGCAGCGAGTACCTGCACCTGGACAACTCCAGTTGCAACCTCGCATCGATCAATCTGATGAAATTCCTCCGTGAGGATCTCACGTTCGACGCTGAGCTGTTCGCGAAGACGGTCGAGCTGGTTATCACCGCGATGGACATCTCGATCTGTTTTGCGGATTTCCCGACTGCGTCCATTGGAGACACCACCAGGGCGTTCCGGCAACTCGGCATCGGCTACGCTAATCTCGGAGCGTTGTTGATGGCCACTGGGCACGCCTACGATTCGGGCGGTGGACGCGCGCTGGCCGCGGCTATCACGTCGCTGATGACCGCTGCTGCGTACAAGCGCTCTGCGGAACTCGCCGAGGCTGTCGGACCGTACGACGGTTATGCTCGCAACGCCGAAGCGCACCAGCGGGTCATGCGCAAGCACGCGGCGGCTAACGACCTGGTCCGCACCTACGATCACAATGACCGTGCTGTGCACAAGGTCGCCACCAAAGCGTGGCGGGATGGCATCCGACTCGGCGAGAACAATGGCTGGCGTAATGCTCAGGCTAGTGTAATAGCGCCTACTGGCTGCTTGGTCGGGGACACATTGGTGACGACCGACCGTGGCCTGGCACGGCTGAGCGACCTCGGCGATGTCTACGGCGAGCGTTGGCAGGAACTTGACGCTCAGGTGTCGACAGACGACGGTCCCCGGCAGGCGACACGGTTTTTCGTAAACGGTGAAGAACCGACCCGGCGGATCCTGACCAGAGGTGGTTATCGGATCCAGGGAACGCTGACGCACCGGATCAAAGTCGTTGATCCGAAGACCGGTCGTTGGGAATGGAAGCGGCTCGCTGATATCACCGGGGATGACATCGTGCCGATGCAGTTGGGTGTTTTAGTGGGAGCGCCACGGGATACCCCGCTGCCGGTACTCGATCAAGCCTACTATGCTGGTGATCGTCACTTGCGGGTGCCCCAGACCGTCGATGCTGAGCTCGCGGAGCTTGTCGGATATTTCATGGGCGATGGCAGCTTGCACTCGAAGGGAATCCGCCTATGCGTGGCTAATTCGGACCTGGACGTCGTGGAACGTTTACGTATCCTCTCGAAGAGCCTTTTCGGACTAGAGCCGATGGTTTCCCCTCAGTGCGGCTACCAGGAAGTTGTCCTGCAGTCTGTACGCCTCTCCCGTTGGTGGCAGGCGGCGGGATTCGCGAAAGATCTTCCCGGCGAGGATCATTCCGGGAAAGGTTGGGCGCCGCGAGTCCCTGCGGCGATCCGCGAAACCAACGATATCGAAGTGTACTCGTCCTTTTTGCGTGGTGTCTTCGAGGCGGACGGCACCGTGCAGGAGGGCGTGCCCAGTGTGTCGACGAGTTCGCTGGCGTTCGCCGACGATCTGCGCACCATGCTGCTCTGCCTCGGGCTCCCCACCACGACGAGAGAAACGGTCAGCGTGTGGGGTGGACCGATTTACCAGATCCGTATACGGAACGTCGACCACGCGTTGACCTATGATGAGATCATCGGCTTCGTGAGCAATCGCAAAGCTGGCCTGTTGGCCGAAGTCGAGCCGGTAGCCAGCGGCAAGAACGACCGAATTGTGCTGCCCAGACACGTCTGGGACGAGTTGGTGCCTTGCGGTCACGAGTTTCGCGGTCCTGTTGTGCAGTCGTTGCGCAAGTACGGCGCGGTCAGTCGTGGCCTGGCTCGCCGGATCCGAGCTGAGCGCCCTGACTGTCGCCTTGACGACGCTCTTGGGTATCTGTTCGAGTCGGTCGCGACGAATGAGGACGGCGGTGTACAACCGACTTATGACTTGTCAGTACCCTCCAACGTAACTTATGTCGCAGCCGGGTTTGTCAGTCACAACACCATTGGATTCATGATGGATTGCGACACCACTGGTATCGAGCCGGACTTTTCTCTGGTGAAGTTCAAGAAACTGGTCGGCGGCGGTTCAATGCAGATCGTCAACCAGACTGTGCCCAAGGCGCTCGCCGCGTTGGGTTACCAGCAGGAGCAGGGTGAGGCGATTATCGAGTACATTGCCGAGCGTGGCCACGTGATCGACGCGCCCGGGCTGCGCCAGGAGCATTACGAGGTCTTCGATTGCGCAATGGGGGAGCGGGCCATCCAACCGATGGGGCACGTCCGGATGATGGCGGCGACCCAACCGTTCATCTCGGGAGCCATCAGCAAGACTGTCAATATGCCCCAGACGGCTACCGTCGCCGACGTCGAAGAGATCTACCTGCAATCCTGGAAAATGGGAATCAAGGCGCTGGCGATTTACCGGGATAACTGCAAGGTGGGTCAGCCGTTGTCGACCGGCAAGACCGCGACCACCGAGGTGGAAAAGGTGATCGTCGAGGCGCGGCCGGTGCGTAAGCGGCTGCCCAAGAAGCGGCCCAGCGAGACGGTTTCCTTTACCGTTGGTGGCGCTGAGGGTTATATGACCGCAGGGTCGTACCCGGATGGCGGGCTTGGTGAGATATTTGTGAAGATGTCCAAGCAGGGTTCCACGCTAGCCGGTGTGATGGACGCCTTCTCGATCGCGATCTCGATAGCTTTGCAATACGGAGTACCGCTGGAGACCTACGTCTCAAAATTCGTGAACATGCGTTTCGAGCCGGCTGGGATGACCGATGACCCGGACGTCCGGATGGCGTCGAGCGTGGTGGACTATCTGTTCCGTCGAGTCGCGCTGGATTACCTGCCTAAGGACAAGCGAGACCAATTGGGTATCCTGAGCGCCGAAGAGCGCACTGCTCAGCTAGCCGTTGACTACGGCATCGACGCGGGCGGCGAGGCCGACGTCGAGTCGCTACGAAGCTCGGCGGACTCCAGCAATTTCGCTGCGGCACCACAGGGCCGTCCGGCCCCGGTTTACGTGGGCAGTTCCACCGAGCTGCTGGAACTGCAGTTGGGGAAAGCCGCTGACGCGCCACTGTGCCTGACGTGTGGAACCAAGATGCGTCCTGCCGGATCCTGCTACGTCTGCGAGGGCTGTGGCTCGACCAGCGGTTGCAGCTGATGCTGACCGGAATGTTGCACAGGCGCCGCACAGCTTGTGCCTAGGGGGTGCACAGCCGGCCGGGCGATCCTGGCAGCATGACCCTGGTGGAGTCCAAGCTGCGCCGCGCTGATGGCGGCCCGGTGCGGGTGCTCGTCGTCGAGGACGAGGTGTCGCTGGCCGAGCTGCTGACGATGGCGCTGCGCTACGAGGGTTGGGACGTGCGC
>JBOHEL010000046.1:0-17273 GCA_050700995.1 Sciscionella sp.
GCGATGGAGGAACGAATGGGCGGCAAGTCCATGATGCTCGATGACCTCACCCAGTACGTCCGGTCCGGCATGACGGTCGGCATTGGGGGGTGGGGATCCCGGCGCAAGCCGATGGCCATGGTACGCGAACTACTCCGCAGCGACGTGGACGAGCTGACCCTGGTCACGTTCGGCGGGCCCGAGGTCGGTCTGCTGTGCGCGGCGGGCAAGGTGCGCCGGGTGATCTACGGCTTCGTCTCCCTCGACTCGATCCCGCTGGACCCGCATTTCCGGGCCGCCCGGGAAGCCGGCCGGGTCGAGGCGACCGAGTACGACGAAGGCATGTTCGTGGCCGCCCTGCGCGCCGGCGCCAACCGGCTCTCGTTCCTCCCCACCCGGGCCGGGCTGGAGAGCGACGTCATGACGATGAACCCGCACCTGCGCACGGTCGCGTCGCCCTACGACGCCGAGGTGTACGTCGCGGTGCCAGCGGTGCGCCCGGATGTATCGCTGATCCACCTCAACCGCAGCGACATCCTCGGCAACGGGCAGTACCTTGGCCCGGATCCGTACTTCGACGACCTGTTCGCGATGGCATCTGGCACCACGCTGATGAGCGTGGAGAAGGTCATCGACACCGAAGACCTCACCGCCACCGAGCGCTCGACGTCGCTCCTGGTCAGCCGGATGTTCGTGACCGGCGTGATCGAGGCTCCCCACGGCGCGCACTTCACCTCCTGCGTCCCCGATTACGAGCGTGATGAGGCTTTCCAGCGCCACTATGCGCAGGCCGCGCAGGACGAGGAATCGTGGCGGCGATTCCGGGAGACCTTCCTTGCCGAAGACGAAGCGAGCTACCAGGCCGCGGTGCGCGCATTCCACACTGCAACCGAGAAGGAGACCGCATGAATGCCCCGATCACCCGCGCCGAGGTCTGCATCGCGGCGTGTTCCGACGCTTGGCGCGATTCAGGCGAGGTGCTGGCACACGCGGTCGGTACGGTGCCGACGCTCAGCGCGCGCCTCGCCCGGCTCACCCACTCCCCCGACCTCGTGCTCTCCGACGGCGAGTGCCACTTCATGGCCGATCCGCCGCCGCTTGGCAAGACCGCCGCGGCGGGCGGCACGGTAGAGGGATGGGCGCCGTTCAGCCGCATCTTCGACATCCTCGCCAGCGGACGGCGGCACTCCATGATGGGCGCCAGCCAGATCGATCGGTTCGGCAACCAGAACATCTCGCTGATCGGCGACTGGCGGCGGCCGAAACGCCAGCTGATCGGCGTGCGCGGCGCACCGGGCAACACCGTGAACCACCGCACGGATTACTGGGTAAGCCGGCATTCCACCCGGGTCTTAGTGGAACAGGTCGACGTGGTGTCCGGGGTCGGCAACGATCGGGCGCGCGCGCACAGTTCGTCGTCGTTGCGGTTCCACGATCTCGGGGTGGTCGTCACCGATCTCGCGGTCCTCGACTACGACGCCGCCGGGCGACTGAAGGTGCTCTCGCTGCACCCCGGCGTGACCGCCGAGGAGGTCCGCGTCAACACCGGGTTCGACATCGACGTCAGCAATGCCGTCAAGACCCGGGTGCCCGGCGAGCACGAGCTCGAGCTCATCCGCACGGTGCTGGACCCGAAGGGCACCCGGGACCGAGCGGTCCGCACCTGAGCGCGCCCGCCTGCTCAGCCGGCGAGGATACCGCCGTGCAGCATCGTGAGGTACTGCGTCGCCACGACGTCGTGCCGGAGCCTGCCGCGCGGGTTGTACCACCGCACCGACGACCACACTGTGTCCCGGATGAAGCGGTAGACCAGGCTCACGTCGAGGTCGTCGCGGAAGTCGCCGGACTCGCGCCCGGCCTGCAGCACACCGAGCCACAGCTTTTCGATTTTCAGCGAGGTCTTCTCGACGAAGTCGAACCCGGTGACACGGCCGACGACCGCCGATTCGTTCTGGTAGAGCGCGACCGCGTGCGGCCGCTCGTGGATGGTGGCGAAGGCCGAGTGGACCAGTTTGTCGAGCCGCTCCCTGGCCGTGCCCTCCTTGCCTGCAATGTCAACGAAGACCGCCAGAAGGTCGTCCATGAAGTCCTTGAGGATCTCGCGCAGCATCTCCTCCTTGGAGTCGAAGTGGTGGTAGAGGCTGCCGGAGAGGATGCCCGCCTCGTCCGCGATGTCCCGGACCGTGGTCTGGGAGTAGCCGCGGGCGGCGAAGAGCTGGGCGGCGATGCCCAGCAACTCGCTGCGCCGGTTGCCACCGTTGGCCGGCGTGGTCGCCGACCGGGCCGAGACACGACCTGCTCGCGGGCTCATGCGTTGATCCCTTCTCGCCGGCTCGGGTGGTCGCCCTCTCGTGGCGCCGGAAACCGTCGAATCCCGGCTACTCTATCGAACAAGCACTTGTTTAATAAGGAGACTCGCGTGTCCGTACCCCACACGATGCCCGCACTCCTTGACGAAGCGGCGCGCCGGTTCGGTGCTCTCCCTGCCGTTCTCGACGCTACGACACGGCTGACCTGGGCCGAACTGCGGGAGCAGGTGCGCACGGTCTCCCGGGCGCTGACTGCCGTTGGCATCCGTCCGGGTGACCGGGTCGCGGTGTGGGCACCCAACCGCGTCGAGTTCATCCTCGCGATGCTGGGCACCGAATGCCTCGGCGCTGCCCTGGTGCCGCTCAACACCCGCTATAGGGGGGAGGAGGCACGAGTCGTGCTCAGCAAGTCCGGTGCTTCCGCATTGCTGCTCTGCAACGGATTTCTCGGCAACGACTACCTCGGCATGCTGCGCGAAGCCGGCGCTCGCTCAGTCGCAGAAGGAACCGCGCCGACAGGCCGTGGCCACGTCGTGCCCGGACTCCTCGGGCTGCACACCGTGATCGACCTCGCGGCGGGTGCCGCTGACGGGGCCTTGCCCTGGTCGGCGTTCCTCGATCGCGCCGACGAGGTCCCCACCGAGACGGTGGCGGAGACAGAGCGCGCGGTGACCCCCGGCACGGTGGTCGACATCCTCTACACCTCAGGGACCACAGGGGTCCCCAAGGGGGTGATGAGCACGCATGCGCAGACGATCGGCGTCGCCGAGGTGTGGGCGAAAGGTGCTTCGCTCGGTCCCGAAGACAATTACGCGATCGTCAACCCGTTCTTCCACTCCTTCGGCTACAAAGCCGGGGTGGTCGCGGCGATCACGGCGGGTACCACCATCTACCCACTCGTGACGTTCGATCCGGTGGCACTGATGGAACTGGTCGAACACGCCCGTATCACGGTGCTGCCCGGCGCACCCACGATCTTCACCATGCTGATCAACCATCCGCGCCGTACCGAATTCGATTTGTCCTCCCTGCGCTTCGCCATCGCTGGTGCCGCCACGGTCCCCGAGACCCTCTTCTCGGACATGCTCGAGGTCCTCGGGTTCGAGCAGGTCGCCCAAGCGTACGGGCTCACCGAATGCGTGGTGGCTACGCAGTCGCGGCCGAACGAGGATCCGGTCCACGTCGCGCACACCACCGGTCCGGCCGTGCCAGGGCTGCAGATTCGGGTCGTCGACGAACACGGCCAGGACGTGCAGGTGGGCACGGACGGGGAAATCTGGCTCCGCGGAGAATTCGTGATGCTCGGGTACTTCGACGATCCCGCGGCGACCGCCGCAGCGATCGACGAGGACCAGTGGTTGCACACTGAGGATGTCGGCCGCCTCGACGAGCACGGCTGCCTGAAGATCACCGGCCGCATCAAGGACATGTTCACCGTGGGCGGTTTCAACGTCTACCCCGCTGAGGTCGAGAACGTGCTGAGCGGGTACCCCGACGTCGTCGAGGCCGCCGTGATTGGCGTGGACGACGAACGCATGGGATCGGCCGGCCGGGCCTTCCTGACCCTGCACGCCGGAGCCGCGCTGGACGAGGAAGCGCTCCGGTCCTACTGCCGGGACAGGCTGGCCAACTTCAAGGTGCCGCGCGGGTTCGTGGTGCTCCATGAGTTCCCGCGCAACGCGAGTGGGAAGATCCTCAAGAAGGATCTGCGCGGCTGAGCCTGCCGCTCACGCGAGCCGTTCGAGCACCATCGCCATCCCTGCCCGCCCGCCGCGCACACCGTCTCGAGGCCGAACCGGCCGTCGCGGTCCTGCAGGCCGTGGATCAGCGTGGTCATGAGCCTGGCCCCGTGGAGCCGATCGCGGTCGGCGCGTCCTCGACCACCTGCGCCGCAAGGTCATCGGGCCGCAAATCCTTGAGCGAGCCCTTGTGCGCACTCGCGATGGCGAGCGGGCGGCAGCCGCGCGATTTTGTCCTCCTCGTCAGGCGTTCGGGGTGTGCTGCAGGAAAGCCGGCGACTCTCCGCCTCCATCGACGTTGAGCACGGCTCCGGTGACATGGCTCGCCAACGGCGACGCGAGCAGCAAACATGCTCGGCCGACTTCGGCCGGGGTCGCGAACTGTCCTCTCGGAATGGTCCGCGCGATCGACTCGCGCTGCGCGGGATCACCGTAATGGTCCTCGGCGCCCGGCGTCTCCACGAGACCGCAGCTCACGGCGTTTACCCGGACCTGCGGAGCCCACTCGACGCCCAGGCTGGCCGTCAGGCTTTCCAGCGCCGCCTTCGCCGCGCCGTACACAGCAGTGCCCGGACTGGGCCGGCGCGCCGAGATCGATGTGATATTGACGGCCGAGGACTCTGGCGTGGCGCGCAGTAGTAGGTACGCCGCATGGAGCACGTGGACGGCCGCCATGAAGTTGAGGTCGCTGATCTTCTGGTGGAACCGGGGAGAAGCACCGGCGAACTGCGCGAAGGGCGCGCCTCCGGCGTTGTTGACCACCACGTCGAGACGTCCGCGCCGCTCGCCGATCGACTCGATCCACGCCCGGACCTGGTCCGCCTCACGGACGTCCACGCTCTCGAAGTGCGGCAGGCGGCCCTCGACCTCGCGGAGTTCGCCGGGTGCCGAACGACCACAGATCTCGACCTCGGCGCCGGCTTCGAGAAAGGTCGCGACAATGCCGTCGCCGACTCCTCGCGCTCCTCCGGTGACCAGGACGACATGGTCAGTCATGTCGAAGCTGACGGGCATGCTGATCCTCTTTCGACGAAAAACCCGATCATAACAGACCCAACCAAATGCTAGGTTGTTGTCGAGGAGATGCGACATGGCACGGGAAGCGATCGGCCGGGCCGGGTGAGCATCGTGACCGAGGCGCACTCGGGATCGGGGTCGCGACGTCGCGTAGACGGCGCCGTGGCCAGGCCGCCCCACACACCAGAGTCTCCACAGGCGAGTACTCCCCGCGCTGGAGGCCGCGGGCCCCACCGGCAGCCAGGCGTTGGCTTTGCTCGAGCGCACTTTCTGGGAACTCTTCGAGCCCGTGGACTTGAGACCTCAACCCACGTAGCCCGCTGGCTTGCCCCATTCGACGCCGCGGGTGGTGGTCCGGTCCACCAGATAGGCGCGGATGGTCTCGCGGTCATGACCAAGATGCCGGACGATCGCCGAGCTTGTCCAACCCGCCGCAACGCGTGCGCGTCGATATCGTCCTCCCGTGTGAGGATGGAGTGGGGCCCACCCGTTTCAGCGGAGCCATGCGGATGGGGAAATTCAACGAGCAACTCCGGGAAGATTCACCTGAGCGCCATCAGATGCTAGCTCTTGGATCACCCCGGGTTTGTTGGAGGTCGTAGGTTCTGGGAAGGATGAACCGCGTGGCAGCAGCGATGAAGTACCCGGTTGAAGTGCAGGAACGTGCCGTGGCGATGGTGCGTGAGCTGGAGAAAGAGAACCGTGAGTTGCGGAAGGCGAATTAGATTCTGCGATTTGCTTCCGCTTTTTTCGCACGGGAGATGGACCTGAACCGCCACGGTAACCGCGTTCGTTGAGCGGCATCGGGATTCCTTCGACGTGGAGTTGATCTGTCGGGTTATAGAGTTTCCGGTGTCGACGTATTACGCGGCGAGGAAACGGGCGAACACTCCGTCTCGCAGGGCGATCCGCTATGCCTAGCTGGTCGTTGTTACCCGTCGGGCGTGGGAGGAGTCGAAACAATTGTATGATGCTCGAAAGATATGGAAACAACTGCGGCGGGAGGGCGTGGTAGTGGCGCGCTGCACGGTGGAACGGCTCATGCGTACTGAGGGAATGGCGGGGGTTGCCGCCACCCGGCGTTGTCCTCGTACGGCGGTGCCGGGTGATGCGGCGTCGCGGCCTCGTGACCTGGTGGATCGTGACTTTCCGGGGCCCGTCCCGAACCAGTTGTGGGTGACGGACTCCTATGTTCCGGTGATGGGTGACGGGTTCGTGTATACGGCGTTCGTGACCGACGTGTTTTCTCGCGCGATCGTCGGGTGGCAGGTGTCGGACACGATGACAGCGGAGATGGCGTTATGGGCGAGAAAAGACACGCTGTCCTCGGCGTTGATACACCATAGCGATCGGGGGATGCAGTACACGGCGATCCGGTATGGTCAGTGTTTGGTAGAGGCCGGCACCGAACGATCGGTAGGCCGGAAAGGAGATTCGTACGACAACGCGCTCGCGGAATCAGTCAATGCTCTGTATAAGAAGGAACTCGTCACCCGTGACGACCCGTGCAACAGTCTCGAAGAGGTAACATTGGCGACGGCGAAGTGGGTTTCTTGGTTCAACAATGTTAGGCTCCATTCATGGTGCGGGGACGCCCCCCACTGGAGTTTGAGCAGTCCTACTGGCAGCGCCTGCCGATGGCGGCCTGACGGTAGATCCGTGGAAGGTAGAGCCTCCACAAAAGTCGGGGCGGTCAAGTATGGCGATGGCTGCGCCGCAAACACCGCAAATCCACCTGGAAGCAGATCCGTCGACGCTACTGCAACGGCGACTGGTGGCCAGCCACCGAGAACCCGGTCCTCTTCGACCCCGGTGCCGTGACCACTCGCTGGTACCGGTACCGAGGCAACACGATCCCGACTCCCCGGCCAACCACCCAGGTGAATCGATCTCCCGCCGCTCACCGGACTTGTGGAGAGCCCGATGCCTGGTAACAGGCACGCCGGGTTCGGGAAGCGGCCCGAGGAAACGGACCAGTCGAAAGACCGGAACCGCGCCTCGGGCCGACTTCACCACGCCCCGCGGGTGCGCGCCCGATCCAGCAAATCTGGACACGGGGAGGCTGAGCGTCGCCGCGCCACGACGGGTGCGGCCGCGGCCCGTCCCGGTCTGCGCGTGCCGCTACCCGAGGAACCTCAGCACGCAGCCGGAACGGACGCCGGACCGATCGTGGCCGCGTCGTCGGGAATCCGTGCGGCGGGCGGCCGCTGGTCGTGGAACAGCAGCCGGGTCGCGCCGATCCAGATTTCGTCGCCGTCCGCGAGTACCGCCCGGTCCGTGGGGTGGCGGTTGACGTAGGTGCCGTTGAGCGAGCCGCCGTCGATGAGCACGGTCTCACCGCCCACCCGGCTGAGGGTCGCGTGATGGCGGGACACGGTGTTCTGGGCGAGCGCGATGTCGCAGTCACTCCCGCGCCCGAGCGTGGTGCGGCCCGGCGGCAGCGCGAAGAGCGCGCCCGCGCGGGGGCCGCGCACGACGTGCAGCAGCGGCGCGATCGCCGGGATGTGCTGGTGGCGCGGCGCGGTCGGGTACGCATCGTCCGGGTCGGTGGCCGGTCGCAGGTGTTGCCGGGTGGGTGACTGTAGTCCCGGCGCCTGCGGCGCGGCGGGCGAGCGGTAGCCGATGGGTGCGGACATGACGGGATCCTCCTTCCCGCGGCGGGTGCCGCGGTCGTGGCCGTACCGACGCGGTCGACGGCCGGTACACCCAGCCTGTCCCGCGCGCATGTGAAGAACGTGAACAGGCGATGAAACGTCCCTCACACGCGGAGTGCCGGTCGACACAGTGCCGACCGTGTGGGATCACCGCTGAAACCGCTCTGAACGTGGCTGGGCACCGGCTCGGCATCGCCGCTGAGCTCCCTCTCAGGCTGGTTCAGCCTGCGTTCAGCGCCGCACCGCGAAGCTGGTCCTGTCGAGGCTCGACGGTTGGCCGACCGATTCGTGTGGGGTGAGGGATATGACGGCATTCGCGGTAAGGAGCGCGGCGGGCCGTATCCGGGGACGCCCTGTGCGTCCCGTGCCGACCGATGGTGGACAGGCTGCTGGCGGAGGACGCATGCTGGCGTACCGACTCGTCGACCTTGCGGCCCTGCCGGCACTGGGTGGACATGCTCGAACTGGGCGGCTACCACCTGCGGCTCGGCCATGAGGCCACCGTCGGCGCCATCGTGGCGAGCCCCGAGCGGGTGATCGTGTCACTGACGGTGCAACACGGGCACGGCGCGCCACCGTACCCGACCTGTCAGGTGCTGACCCTCCGCGGCGACCGCATCAGCGCCATGCGCGGGTACACCGACGCGTGCGACGCGCTCGCGGCCTGAAGGCGTCACCGGATCCGGCACGGGCGGGCACAACGGGCCCCGGAACGTTTCCTGTTTCGCCGCCGCACCGGAGACAGTCGTCGCGGCGAATCACCCCGGGTCGCGCGGCCCCGAAATCGTCGCGAGTCGTGGATTCCGATTCACATATCACGTACAGGAAAATCTCATCCCCGACCGCCATGCTGGTGGTGGGGGACTCCGGAAGGGAGAGGAACGATGACGATCCACCGCCCTGTTCCCCGGGCCCAGTGGCTGCTGTGGCGTAGCGTCGCCGCGCTCGGCGCCGGTGCCGACCCGATAGCACCGCGGCGCTCCGACCCCGCCGCGACGGCAGGCCCGGAGCGGCGAGATCCCGAACTGGCCGCGCTGGCGGCCCGCTACGGCACGACCCCGGCGACGGCGCTATCGGCGTCTCCCGGCTACGAGCTGGTGCCGCTGCTCGACGCCCGGGCGGTGGGCGGCTACCTGCACCGGGGCCGGTGGGCACTCACTCCGGGTGACGTCGCGGCGGAGCCGCGGGATTCCGAACGCGCGCTGTCCACGTACCTGGACGTGCTGCGCGAGCGCCGGCTGCGGCCGGTGTTCGCTGCGATCTGCGACCCCAGGCCGTACGGGCGGCGCGGGTTCTTCACCGCACCCTCCGTCGACGAGGCGGTCATCGACTTACGGGCGGAGCCCTCCGCGGGCCTGAGCGCGGCCCTGCGGCGCTCTGTCAACGCAGCGGCCCGTGCCGGCCTGCTGGTGCTGCGCTGCCGCGCCCACCACTCCACGCAGGTGGCGACGCTGGCCGCCGGCGCGGGCAGTTCGCGTGTCGGCTACGGCGTGGCGGGCCGCGATTCCCCGATCGGAGGTTCGGTGTTCGACGAGGACACCGCACTAGCGGAGTGCCGCGTCGTGGTCGACAGCGAGGGCCGGGTGCGCGCGTTCGCGATCTGGCGCTCCTACGCGGCGGGGACCTGCCGACTGCTCGACGGCATCGTTTCCGCCGCCTCGGCACCGGGCTACGCGGTAGACCTGCTGATAGCGGCCGGGATCGCGGAGTTCCACGGGCGGGAACTCAGTAAGCTCAGCCTGGGCGATCTTCCGGTAACGTCCGCGGCCGGGAAGCGCGCCCGTTCGTGGCGCTCCTACCTGGAGCGGTTCCGTCCGGCCTGGCAGCCGCGGTGGGTGGCGCTGCTGTCCGGCAGGCAGTTCCCGGCCGCCGCCCTCGCGCTCGCGGCAGGCGGCCTGGTCGTCCCGTCGGCCCGCGTGGCGCTGGGGAAGACGCTACGCGGGGCGTGGGCCGACCGCGAGATACCCGCTCGCGCCAGTCGCTAGCTCGCAGCATACCGGTGCTGCTGATGAGAACCCTGAGCAAGCTTGCTCGGCGCTATCGGTACCGGGGGTGATCACCAGTCAGAGACGCTCGCCCATCGCCGGTCGCGTCGCGACGGCGGGCGCCGCCGGCAGGGTCGACATCGGCGCGGGTTCGGCATCAGCCCGCGTGGCACTTGGTGCGGCGGGAGAGCATGATCCCGGCGGCGCACAGCACGGCGAGCGCGAGTACCTGCCCGGCCAGTGCGAGCGGCGCATGCCTCACGGGTGCGTCGTAGACGACGATGCCGATCGCGACGCTCGCCAGCGGGTCGGCCACGGTGACCGCGGGAAGGCTCCACGCGAGCGGGCCGGCCTGGAACCCCAGCTGGTGCAGCAGCAACCCGACCGCGCCGACCGCCAGGAGCGCGTACAGCGGCCAGTGCGTCAACAGCGCCGGTATCCCGCCGCCGGCGGTCACGTTCGTGCATGCCTTGAGCAACGCCGCCACCCCGGCGAACGCCACGCCCGCCGCCCCGCCCAGCAGCGCGGCGGCGACCTTGGGCGAGCTGCTGCGCGCGAGCAGCGCCGCACCCAGCAGCACGAGCCCGCACACGATCGCGGTGACGACCGCAGGCCGCACGTCGATGGCGGACGGGGCGCCGTGCCGGGGCCGCGACAACAGCAGGAGCCCGACCAGGCTGATCACCACGGCCGCCGCCCATCCCAGCTCACCGCGGGTGATGCGTTCTCTGCGCAGCCAGTGGTTGATCGGGAGCGCGAACACCAGCGTCGACACCAGCAGCGGCTGCACCAGGGCAAGCGACCCGAAGTGCAGGGCCAGGGCGTGCAGCCCGAAACCGAGCGTGTCGGCCGGTAGCGCCAGCAACCACAGCGGGTGTGCGAGCGTGGCGCGCACGAAACCCGCCAGCTGGCGACCAGACATCTTCTGCGCGTCCGGGGCGTCCGTCGCGCTGCGATGTTGCAGGGCCGTGGCCACAGCCATCAGGGCCGCCGAGCCGGAGGCGGCGGCCACCGCGATCAGCCAAGCCGTCATGTCGGGTCCACCGGTTTCCGCATCTCCGTGCATGCCGGCGGATGATGCTCGATCTCGCAGTTCCCGGCCGGGAACTGCGAGATCGAGCATCCGGTCGCACCGGCCCCTCGCGCATCACGGCTCCCTCCCCACGGTCGGGGTGACCCGTTGCGCTGTACCGCGTCAGCTTGAGCCGGGCGCGCTGAACGCTCGCTGAAGGCTCCTGGGCGCGGGTTCAGGGACGTGTCATGCTCGCGCATCGTGGGGGCCACCGCTCAGTGCTCGGACGTGGTTGCCACGCGGCGATGGCCGGCGCCCGCAGGCGCCCGGCCCGAGCAGCCACGCCAGGCGGCCGGGTCTCATCCGCTCCACCGGGCCCGCGAGGTAGGCCCGCGCGAGCACGCCGACGATCGCCGCGACAACCCCGCCCACGATCAGGCCCGCGATGACGTCGTGCGGGTAGTTGGCACCCACGTACACGCGCGAGAACCCCATCAGCAGCGCGAACGGGATCGCGGTCCACCTGAGCTTGCGGTGCACCAGCAGCAGCGCGATCGCCAACGCCATCGCCACGATCGTGTGGTTGCTCGGGAACGAGAAGTCGGAGGGCGGGTCGCACGGCAGCACCGTCGTCGTGATATGCAGCGTGTCGCAGGGGCGGACCTCCTGCACCGAGACCTTGATCACCTCGTTCACCACGTACGCGGCGATCACGCCGACGGGCGCGGCCAGCGAGGCGGCGGACCGCCCGTCGCGGTGGCGCGCGATCAGCCCGCCGGCCAGCAGCAGGAGCGCGAGGATCACGAACCCGCCGATCGTGTACAGCTTCGCTGCCTCGTGCGGCCACGGCGTCTGATGGGCGAACCCGATGCTGTCCCGGTACCAGCTGGTATCGAAGTACGAGGCGTGTGCCGCTGCGAGGGAACCGTTCACGATGACCTGTGCCTTCCGCCGTGCCGAGTACTTGTGTGGACGAGTCCCCCCTGCCAGATACCTACCCGACGCCGAGAGCCCGGGCGACCGCTACTCCAGTCCAGACGTACCGGCGACCGCCTG
Organism: Sciscionella sp.; assembly: GCA_050700995.1. Classification (GTDB taxonomy): domain Bacteria; phylum Actinomycetota; class Actinomycetes; order Mycobacteriales; family Pseudonocardiaceae; genus JBOHEL01. Next base: position 11,752 of record JBOHEL010000046.1, read on the forward strand.
GGCCAACCCGTGAAGGTCGTACCCGGCCCGCAGCGCGCAGAAGATCGACGCGATCCCCAGCGCCACCATGCCCGCCACGCACAGACCCGCCGGTGAATGCAGGAAACGCGTCACCCCTCGGGTGGGTGCGGGTCCGAGGAGTATGGCCACACTTCGTGGAACCGGGCCGGCCGTGGCCGCCATCGCCATCATCGCTCGCTCCGGCGCCGCTCGGACCCCGAGTGCGGCCTTGCCGATCGCCCGTGCCACCACGTGCCGCGCACCCACCGACTCGGCGGCGGGCTCATCGGCCCAGCGCTCCACGGCATACGGGATCGTCGGGCGCAGCGGCGACAGCAACGGGTTGGCGCCCGCCGCTCGTGGCCGTCGAGCAGCGCCAGCATTTGCCGGGACACGACGATGTGCCCACGCCTGGCGGGTGATGCGTGCGCCATCGGCCTGCCGCCGGTGACGACCAGTTCCATGTCGCCTGCCGCGTCCGCCGCCCGGTACGCCCGGAGCAGCGCCGCGACCCGCCGGGCGCCGACACACAGCACGGCCACGGCGCACCCGCCCAGAACGATGCAGGCCGCCGCGTTCAGCGTGACGTTGACCATTCCCGACCGGCACAACACGGACGTCGTCCAGCCCCTGATCCGCGCCACGACCACGAGCGTGGCCTCGCCCGCGGCCCCCAGCACCGCGCCTGGAGCGCCTACGGGATACCCCGTGGATGGTCACACCCGGTCATTCTACGGGGGTGTAGACGTTGATTCACCGTGTGTGAAGGGCGATCCCGATCGGGTGGAGGTGGCGCGGCTGAAACCGTCTCAGCGGGATTCAGGCCAGCTTCAGCGTGCTGCCGCCAACCTGGTCATATCGGGCTCATCCGAACCCGAGAGAGGAGAAGCACGATGATCAGGACCAAGTTCGCGGCAGCGGTCATCTCCGCGCTCGCGCTGGGCGGGGTGGGCGCCGGTGTGGCCAACGCGGCCTCCGCACCGCCGGCGCCCGCACCGGTGTCGCAGTCCCCCACCGGGCACAATGCGCAGTCGCAGCAGGGCGACCAGAACGCACCGGACGCCCATCAGAACAAGGGTGAGTCCTCCGCCGAGCACGGCAAGGCCGACACAGGCCCCAACGTGAACGTGCAGCAGGGCCTGAACGTCCAGCAGGGCAATCAGAACGCGCCTGACACCGGCGCGCACGACACCGGAAAGTAGGTCCCGAGGTCGGGGGGTCCGCATTCCGGTAGCGGGCTCCCCGCCACCGCCCCAGGCAGGGAGCCCGCTACCTCCACAGTGGACCGACCTACCGTCCCGCCCATCGCTCGCACGCGGTTCCCGGTGCGGCAGGCCTTGGGCGGCATGCTTGAGCGAGTTCACATCTCGGGTACACCGGAATCACCCAATGCCTGCCATGCTCGAGAGGGAAACGGCGGCGGCCTGCCGCGCCCGCCTCTCTCCGGCGGCTCCCTGCTGCGTTGCCGCCCAAGGGCACCGCGCCGAGTGCGTTTCCGCGCTTCCGGCCCGCAAGGTACTCCCGAGGAGCCGCACTCGCGCCGGAGAGTCGTAGGACACAGCATAGGTTGGAGAGCATGCGGGTACTGGTGGTGGAGGACGAGCTGCGCATGGCGGCACTGCTGCGGCGCGGCCTGGAGGACGAGGGCTACGCCGTCGACGTCGCCGGCACCGGTCCGGACGCGTTGTGGCAGGCCACCGAGCTCGAGTACGACGCTGTCGTCCTGGATGTGATGCTGCCGGGAATGGACGGGTTGGAGGTGTGCCGCAGGCTGCGGGCCGAGGACCGGTGGGCGCCGGTGCTGATGCTCACCGCCCGCGACGCGGTGGACGACCGGGTCCGCGGCTTGGATGCGGGTGCGGACGACTACCTGCCCAAGCCCTTCAGCTTCGTCGAACTGGCCGCGCGGTTGCGGGCTCTGGTGCGGCGCGGCGCGGCCGACCGGCCCGCGACGCTGCACGTCGGTGAGCTGCGGTTGGACCCCGCGACCCACCGGGCGTGGCGCGGGAGCACCGAGCTGGAGCTCTCGCCGAAGGAATTCGCGTTGCTGGAGCTGTTCCTGCGTCGCCCCGGCGAAGTCCTGACCCGCACCCGCATCCTCGAACACGTTTGGGACTTCGCCTACGACGCGGCCTCCAACGTGATCGACCAGTACGTCTCCTACCTGCGCCGCAAGATCGACAAGCCGTTCGGCACCGAACAAGTCGAGACGGTGCGCGGCGTCGGGTACCGGCTGCGGGTCGCCGACGAGCCCGCGCGGGATGCGAGCCGGCCGGTGTGATCGGTCTCTCCTTACGGCTGCGGCTGGCGCTGCTGTTCGCCGCAGGTACCGCCCTGCTGATCGCGGTGGCGGGCGCCGGTTTCGCCCTGCAACTCCACGCTAGCCTCAACGCCTCCATGGACAGCGCGCTGCGTGCCCGCGCGACCTCGCTGACCACCGAGCTGCACGCCGCCGCGCACACGCCCGTGGCGCTGGCCGACATCCGGCACGCCCAGAGGGCCGCGCAGCTCGTGACCTCGTCGGGCACGGTGACGGCCGCCTCCAGCAGTGCCGGTACCGCCCCACTGCCCGACGCGGCACGCCGGGCAGCCACCGCGCGCGGCAAGCCGGCGTCCTGGACCGCCGTCGTACGAAGCGAGCGCACCCGGCTCGTGGCAACGCGCATCCGGTTGCGGGGCCGAGTACTTGTGCTGGTGGTCGGCGCCGGCACGGAGATCACCGACGCTGCCACCAACCACGTCCGCGACACCCTCCTGATCTTCGGACCGCCCGCGGTGCTGGTGGCGGGGTTCGCGGCCTGGATCCTGTCCGGGGCGAGCCTCCGGCCAGTGGAACTGATGCGCAGGCGCGCCGCCGACATCAGCGCTAGCGACGCCGCCACGCACCTGCCCGTTCCGCCGACCCACGACGAGATCGCCCGCCTCGGCGCCACGATGAACGCCCTGCTGGATCGGATGCGCCGGGCGATCGACCGCGAGCACGGCTTCGTCACCGACGCCGGGCACGAGCTGCGCACCCCGCTGGCGATACTGCGTGCGGAGCTGGAACTCGCCGCCCGGCCGGGGCGCAGTCGCGACGAGCTCGCGGCCGCGGTCACCGCCGCACGGGAGGACACCGACCGGCTCATCCGGCTGGCCGAGAACCTCCTGCTCCTGGCCCGCGCGGAAGGCGCCCAGCCGATCCTGAGGCCCGAACCCCAGCCGCTGGCCCTGCTACTGGCGACCGCTGCCCGGGGAGCCACCGCACGCGCCGAGCATCGCCACGTCGGCGTCGAGTCGCACTGCCCAACCGGGCTGGTGGTCACCGCCGACCCAGACCGGCTCCGCCAAGCCGTGGACAACCTCCTCGACAACGCCACCCGTCACACCGCCGAGGGCACCACCGTGACGGTGACCGCCACGCCCGGCGACAGCGCGGTGCGCATCGCGATCACCGACCACGGCCCCGGGTTCCCGCCGGCGTTCCTACCGCACGCCTTCGAGCGGTTCCGCCGCGCTGACACCGCGCGCAACCGCGACGACGGCGGCGCCGGGCTCGGCCTGGCCATCGTCGCAGCGATCGTCACCGCCCACGGCGGCCACGTGGACGCCGCGAACGGCAGCGACGGCGCCACCGTCACCCTGACTGTCCCCTACGTCGCCGCGGCCGTGCCTGTCCGGCACGGCCTCGACGACCACGGAACCGGCGACCCGGCCCGGTAATCGTCTGCGACCGGCCAGCCTGCACCACATACGCTGAATATCCGCTGAAAGATCCTGAACAATTTCTCAGCTACGCGCGGTCCTGCAATTTAACGGCACAGCTGGGGCTGTCCGTGTGGCGGGATTTCCGCGGGTCGACGAGACTGATTGTGTGAACGTTCGGAAATCACATTTCTCCCCTGCACCGTCCGCTCGTCGCGCCGCTCGCGGCGCGGGCGTGCTGGCTGCTGTCGCGCTCGCGGTGACGGCGTGCACGGGTGGTTCCGGCGGGGGTGCCGGGAGAGGGGCACCCACCAGCACGGCTCCAGGAGGTTCCGCAGCGGCCGGCGGAGCTTCCTCCCCGGCTGCGGCGTGTCACACTCCTGTTCCCCAGCTGCTGAAGCAGGTCGAGCCCAGCGTGGTCACCGTGACGACGCCGAAGGGCCTGGGCAGCGGGATCGTGCTCAAGCCGGATGTCATCCTGACCGACCATCACGTCGTGGCCGTCCACGAGGGGCATCCCCAGACGTTCCACACCGTGCGGATCTCCCTGGCGGACGGCTCCACGACCACCGGCACCGTGATCGGCGGGGACCTGGCCAATGACGTCGCGCTGATCCGCACGCAACGCAAGAAGCTCCCGCTGTTGAAGTTCGCCACGACGTTGCCGGAGCAGGGCCAGACCGTAGTGGCCGTGGGCAGCCCACTGGGCCTGTCGAACACCGCGACCGAGGGCATCGTCTCCGCGATCGGCCGCGACCTGCCTGCCCACGGCTCCCGGAAGCCGTTGGTGAACCTGATTCAGACCGACGCCGCGATCTCGCCTGGAAACTCCGGCGGCGCCCTGCTCGACCTGTGCGGGCGCGTCGTGGGCGTCAACGAAGCCTACCTCCCTCCGAATGCAGGCGCCGTCTCCATCGGTTTCGCCACCCCCTCCCCCGTCGCGGCTGAGGTCGCCCACCAGCTCCTAACCACGGGCAAGGTGACCCACCCCAGCCTCGGCGTCACGGTGCTGCCCCTGACTCCCCCGATCCGGAAACAGCTCGGTGTGCAGGCCAGCTCCGGCGTGGTGGTGCTCCGGGTCAAGGGTGGCGGCCCCGCCGAGAACGCCGGGATCAAGCGCGGCGACGTCATCACCGCATTCAACGGCACCAAGGTAAACGGGTACGCCGACCTGCTCGGCGCCGTTCGCAAGACCGATCCCGGCCAGAAGGTCGCCGTTACCGTCTCCCGCAACGGCCACACAAAGAAGCTGAATGTCACCGTCGGCAGCCGGAAATGAGTTGTACGCTCCGGCCCCACGTTCCAGGAGGGTAGAAATGGCCTCGCCGGAAACGCTCGTCGACACCCGCCTCCGCCGAGCCGTATCGGAAGTCGCATAATTCGATTCGCCCCGGATTTCCGGAACCCGTCGATACCACTACGGGGTCGCTTTCCTGGTGAGGACCGGCAGCGTACGGAACTCGCCGCAATGATGAGCCCGATCGTCGTGATCGCCGGATTCCCGGTTGCCCTGCTGGTCGCGGACCGGCGTGACAACCGGCCACCGGAATGACCGCCCGCCCAGCGTCGAGGGACATGCCCATGCGAGCTGATCACGGGGTGCGCGAGCCTGCCGACATGGTGACGAAGTCGCGAGCCCAGCTGGGGGTGAAGAAGGTCGCCGGACCCTGCACGGAACCGGGCACCAGCCGGGAGCCGTTGGACGGCGTCGCCGGGCCGTGCGGCATGGCGGGCGCATAGGTGGCCAGCACCGGCCAGTTCGGGTTGATGTCGAGCTCCATGCCCCGCACGACCCCCGCACGGACGAGTAGTTGCGCGAGCTGGGCAGGCCCCAGCGC
>JBOHEL010000047.1:0-17259 GCA_050700995.1 Sciscionella sp.
CGCGTACCTGTTCACATCGGAGACGGTCGACATTCTCACGGTGTGCAACCCGGCTGGAACCGAAGCGCTGTTCCGCGTGGCCGGCTGGGACCTGAAAGATCCGCAGCCGGAAGACTGGGCTGTCGACATGGGCGCGCTGCGCGCTGCTGGTGAGGCGCTGGGCCAGCATGTGCTCGGTCCGCCGCTGGCCGCTGGTGACGCAATGCCGGCGAGGTACCTGAGCCCAGGTTGACGCCTCGTGAGCCGCCGGCCGCCGCTACCGGGTCATCCCGTCTGCTCGATCGGCCGCGACGCGGCGTCGGCGAAGCTGAACCGACGTCGATAGTCCTGCGGCGAAACGCTGGTCGCGCGGCGGAACTGAAGACGTAGGTTGGCCGGCGTGCCGAGCCCGACGTGCCTGGCGATCTGTTCGACCGGCACGTCGGAGGTCTCGAGCAGTTCTTTGGCGCGCTCGATGCGCTGATCGCGTAACCAGGCCAGCGGCGACGTTCCGGTGCGTTCGGTGAAGCGCCGGTGGAAGGTGCGTTCGGACAGGTGCACGTGTGTGGCCATGCGCGCGACGGTGAGCGGTTCGGCGAGCGAGGCGAGCATCCACTGTTGCGCGGCGGCAATTGTGTCGTCCGCCGGCGGAACGATCTTGGCCGCGATGAACTGCCGCTGGTCGCCGTCACGACGTGGTGCCATCACCAGGCGGCGGGACACCTGCCGCGCGGCCGAATCTCCGAGATCCTTCGCGAGCACGTGCAGGCACAGGTCGACGCCTGCGGTGACTCCTCCCGAGGTCAGCACCGTCTCGTTGTCGACGAACAGGACCGATGAGTCGACGGCGACCTTCGGATGCTGGGCCGCGAGAGCATCGCACAGCGTCCAGTGCGTGGTCGCGGCAAGGCCGTCGAGTATGCCCGCCTGCGCGAGCGCGAATGCCCCGGAGCAGATCGAAATCATCCGCACGCCGCGTCGGGCGGCGACACCGAGCGCGCGGGCGATGGCCGCGCCCACCGGATGATCAGCAGCGCCGGCATAACCCGGCACGATCACGGTCTTGGCACGGCGGACGAGATCGAGGCCGCCATCCGGAACGATCGTCATTCCGCCCGCGACCGGGACCGGCCGACCGTCCAACGAGGCTGTCGCGACGTCATATGCCTCAGAGGCCTCCCGGGCGAACACGTGCATCGGAATCGCCATATCCATCGGAAGCACGTCATCGACGAGGACGACGACAAGTCGCTGCCGGCTCATGGCGAAATCCTATCGATAGTCGGCGGTCTCGCCACGTCTCTCACCTCGACCGCAGATGAGACGGTGCCGGCGTGACACGACGAACGACACACGACATCGACCGCGCTGCAGGTTCGTTGCGCATCGGCGCGCTGGTCTTCGACGGCATGGACCAGATCGACCTGACCGGCCCGTTCGAGGTCTTCGCGCGGCTGCCGAACGCAAGTACAACTTTCTACGGACTGGACCTGCACCCGGTGCACGACATCCACGGGTTATGCATCCAGCCGGACGACACGCTCGAAGCGGCGCCCCGGCTCGACGTGCTGCATGTCCCGGGCGGGTTCGGGCAAGAAGCGCTCATGGACGACCAGCGAGTGCTGAGCTGGCTGGCGCGCCAAGCCGAAGGAGCCCGGTGCGTCTTCTCCGTCTGCACCGGAGCCCTGCTGTTGGGCGCGGCCGGGCTGCTGCGCGGTCGCCGGGCGACCACGCATTGGGCGAGCATGGACCTGCTGCCCTACTTCGGCGCCATAGCGACAACTCGACGCGTCGTGGTCGATGGCCGTTATGTCTTCGCCGCCGGGGTCACCGCCGGCATAGACGGCGCACTGCGGGTCGCTGCACAGCTGCGCGGCGATGACGAAGCGCAACGCATCCAGTTGTGGATGCAGTACGCGCCCGAACCGCCGTTCACCAGTGGAACGCCCACCACCGCTCCCGCCCACGTGCTCACCGCAGCTCGAAAACAGATCGCCGACGTGAGCGAAGCACGGATGCGCACAGCGCGACGGGCAGCCGAACGCCTCGGTATCACACCGGTGAGAGAGCCTGGCGGGATACTTCCGCAGCCTGGCGGTACTGCCACACGTCCGGAGCCGCGCGACAGCGAACAGTGAACACCATGACGAACTTCGACATGCTGCTCGACCGCAACCGCGCCCTTGCGCAAACGGACGCGAAGAACAAGGTGCCTGCCATCCCCTCATCCCCAACATGCAGACCTATGTGTTGACCTGCATAGACCTGCACGTCGACCCGAGCGACATCCTCGGCGGCCTCGAACTCGGTGACGCCACCATCGCTCGCGGCATCGGCAGCCGGGTCACCGACGCGGTCCCAGCCGATCTGACGTGAATCTATCACCTGCACGAGAACAACACTCCCGACGCGGACTGGTTCGAACCCGCCGTCATCCACCACACCGACTACGGATCCGGGCTGAGGGTTCCCCCTCGCGCCGGTCTCCAACCGGCGAATCGTGCTGACCGAGACCCCCGAACGCTCCGCCAACGCTTCCTGAGCCAAAGCCGCCCGCCGCCGGAACCCCCGTAATACAGCGCTGACCTGCTCCCCCATACCAACCTCCCACTGCGGTCCCACCCGTATCCCGACGGTAGCGAGTGACCCGGTCACACGTGACCGGTTCCTGACCTGGCAACCCCATCGGGTCAGCACCACTATGAAATACACCCCACCCGAACAGCGAAGCGAGAAAAAAGACGAACCACAGGGAAGTTCGCAGTTCAGGAGGAACGACCTACCGTGTCGGCCAAACACCACCATCTACCCAAATCAATCTCGTTGCTTGCAGGCCTCGCCGCTCCGCTGCTCGCCGCGTGCCCCGACGAACTCACCGTGGAGACCGCGATCGTCACCGGGTCCGACGGTCAACCGTTCCTGGACGTCGGCCGCATTAAAGATGTCACGACGTCGGGTCGCCACAGAAGAAAAACACCGCCGAGCTCATCGCACTGCTGCCCGACCCGCTCAAGGCGCAGAATATGCGTGATGGAGACCGGATCATCTTCAACGAAACGCGCCGCGTCGTCTTCCACATGGATAGACCCTAATGGAGGTTGACAAAATCATCCTCGTCGACGAAACGAACTCTTGACTGACTACGGCTTGGTATCCAAACAGGGGGACAAGAATGCCGGCGACACTGATCCTATTTTCGGGCGGCATTGAGTCGACAGTTCTCGCGTATCAGCTCCACCGAGCGAAGCGTGATATAAACCTACTCGCTGTCGACTATGGTCAGCGCCATCGCAATGAGCACGAATTCGCCCGGAAGACAGCCGCCAGGCTTGGCGCCCCGTTTCGTGAGGTTGACGTACGCGACATCGGCTCGCTACAGCCGGGAAACTCGCTGACGGATCCCTCGGTCCCCGTCCCTGATCACGGCAGCGCCGTCTCCGGCCGAATCAACATCGTCCCGAACCGCAACGTCATTCTGCTGAGCGTGGCCTTTGCCGCGGCGATCACGAACAAAGCCGACCAGGTTGCGATCGGCGCCATGGCGGGTGACTCCCAGACGGGTGACTGCACGCAGGCGTTCGTGGATTCTTTCAACGCGATGGAACACGTCGCCACCGCAGAATTCGCACCAGGTCATCTCGAAGTGGTCGCCCCACTGGTGACACTGAAGAAGTACGAGGTCATCCAGTTGGGCGAGGATCTCGGAGTGCACTGGGAAGAAACCTGGAGCTGCTTCAAGGGCGACGATCTGCAGTGCGGAACCTGCGCGACCTGCCACGACCGGCGGACCGCGTTTGAGCAAGCCGGAGTGTCCGACCCGACCATTTATGCGAGGGGCTGATTGAATGCTTCGCATCACCAAGGATTTCCAGTTCTCGGCAAGCCATCGCCTCGATCGTCTTCCCGACGACCATCAGTGCGCGCGCCTGCACGGACACAACTACGTGGTTCAGCTCGAACTGTCCGCGTCCTCGCCCGATGAGCTCACCGAGGCTGGTTTCGTCCGGGACTACGGGGACCTGGCGGACTTCAAGAAGTGGCTCGATGAGGAGTTGGACCACCGCCACCTCAACGAGGTGGTGCCCGACCGCAACCCGTCGGCGGAGAACCTCGCCATGTGGATCTACTCGGTGTGGTCCGCGAGGTTCGGTGAGATCACGGCAGTCCGGGTGTCCGAGACCCCGAAGACCTGGGCGGAGTACCGGCCGTGACCGGGCCGGGTGGCAGCACGAGGACCGCCGCGCCGACCACCCTCGTGGTGAACGAGATCTTCGGGCCGACCGTGCAGGGCGAGGGCCCATCGACGGGGCGTCGGTGTGCGTTCCTGAGGCTCGGCGGCTGCAACCTGTCCTGTCGATGGTGCGACACGCCGTATACCTGGGACTGGCAGGGGTACAGCGACGACGGCCGGGCGTATGACCCGCGCGTCGAACTCACTGCCAAGTCGGTGGACGACATTCTGGGCGAGTTGCTCGCGCTCGACGTCGGGCTGGTCGTGGTCAGCGGTGGCGAGCCGTTGAGCCAGCAGCGACGGCTGCGCCCCCTGGTCACCGAGTTGACCAGGGGTGGGATCGCGGTCGAGGTCGAGACGAACGGCACCGTTGCGCCCGACGACGAACTCGTCGCGCTCGGCGTCCGGTTCAACGTCTCCCCCAAGCTCGCGCATTCGGGTGACGAAGAGCGCCGGCGCATCAATCCCGATGCGTTGCGGAAGTTCTGCCAGATCCCGGGCGTGGCTTTCAAATTCGTGTGCCGATCGGTCGACGACCTCGATGAGGTCGCAGTGCTGACCATCGCCCACGGGCTGTCACCGATCTGGATCATGCCTGAGGGGAAAGAGCAGCACGCCGTCATCGCACATCTACAAACGATCGCGGGCGAAGTGGTACGTCGTGGCTGGAATCTCACGACGCGGCTGCACGTACTCGCATGGGGCGACCGTCGAGGAGTATGAGAATGGCTGTAACGCTGGAACCCGATCACACCGACGAGCTGTCGGTCGGTGCGGTGACCGTGGACGACCCACTTGAGGGCATCGCTCGCTGCCTCCTCGTGGAAATTGGTGAAGATCCCGACCGGGAGGGGCTCGCGGACACCCCTCGCCGGTACGCGAAGTGGTGGCGCGAGTTCGTCGACTACGACGCGGGAAACGTGGAAACTCTGTTCGAATCCGTCTCCAACAGTCAGATCGTGATCGTCTCGGACATGGTCGTCTGGTCGCTGTGCGAGCATCACCTGCTGCCGTTCAATTGCACGTTGAGCGTCGCCTACCGCAGCGAGAAAAACCTGTTGGGGCTGTCGAAGTTCGCTCGCATCGCGCACAAGCACGCACACAAGCTCCAACTGCAGGAGCGGCTCGTCGCCAATATCGCCGCCGAGGTGTCGGCGACCACCGGGTCGGCGGACGTCGCCGTGATCGGTCGCGGTGAGCATCTGTGCATGACCATGCGTGGGATCCGCACCGGGGCGCGGGTCACGTCCGCGGTGTTCGGCGGGGTGTTCGAGCAGGACGGTCCGGAGCGGACGCAGATCATGACGCTCGCGCAGAACGCGACTCCCCTGCGCCGCTAGTACGGAACTCCCGACCTGACCAGGAGAAAGGCAAAAGTGGTGAAAGCGCAGATCGACGATCTCAGGCAGTTCTACCTGTCCTCGGATCCAGGTGGACCGACGCTGTTCGACATATGGGAGGGTGGCGGTGCCCGCGGTGACTCCATAACCCCATCGACCTATTCGGACTCGTACCGGGCATGGATGCGCGACAAGCTGGTCACGGCGATCAAAGACAACCAGACGGACCGGCTGCTCAGCCTTGGCAGCAGCAATGCGGCTGTCGAGTGCGAGATCGCCCGTGACGGTTACCGTGTGCTCGCGGTGGACGCGATCCAGGAGGCCGTCGAGCTGGCCAGGCGCAAGGGCGTCGAGGCGGAGTGCGCGGACGTGACGACTTGGAGTCCTGCCGGCTCGTGGCCCGTCGTTTACACCGACGGGCTGCTCGGTCACCTCTACGAGCCGTTGACAGGCCTTGCGTCGCTGCTGTCGCGGGTGCGGAACTGGCTGGGGGACAACGAGATTCCCGGCACGCTGGTCGCGTCGAACGACGTCCCGAAGGACGGCAGCCAGGCGCAGGCAGACCCTGGTGTGCCGGGCTTCCACTGGTTGTCCGGCGAATACATGTGCGAACAGGCGATCGCCACCGGCTTCGCCGAGGTCCAGGTGGAGACCTTTCACTACGTGCGGCCGCACCCGGTCCTGAGCGGCGGAGGGTGTCAGTGCCGATGAGCCTGGAGTTCGACCGTCGCCTGCGCGTGGTGCTGGCCGCGGCGATCGAGCGTTTCGGAACTCCCTTCCACATCTACGACGAGCAAGGCATCCGTGAGAACTGTTGTAACTTCGACCGCGCCTTCGCCGGCACCCCGTACCGGGAGTACTTCGCGGTGAAAGGGCTGCCGAACCCAATCCCGCTGCGGCTGTTGGGCGAGCACGGCTTCGGCTTCGACTGCAGTTCGCTTCCCGAGGTGACGCTGGCCAGGCGAGCCGGGGCGGTGGGGCACGACGTCTGCTTCACGTCGAACAACACGAGCGTGGTGGAGTTGGCCGAGGCGCTGTGGTTCGGCGCGTTGATCAACGTCGATGACGAACACGCCGACGCGCAGCGGCTCCGCAACGGCCGCAGGATCATCGACCTTGTTGCCGCGCTCAGGGCGGTCGGCCTGTCGTGCGGCCGGCCGGACGGTGGGCTGTTCGCGTGGTGCGCCGCGCCGGGCGGCGACGGCCTGGCATTCGCGTGGCAGCTCGCCGAACATGCCGGCGTCGTGGTCGCTCCCGGCAGCGAATACGGCCCTGACGGTAAGGGCCATGTGCGAATCGCCGCAGTCCAGCACACGAACGATATCGCGGAACGCCTCGCACCGATCCTGTCCGACGTCGCGTCGACCGTGCACCGGTCGACCAAGGTCGGCCGCGACTACCTCGCCACCGGCGACCCGGAGGCGCTGCGGGTCGTCGATGCGGCACTCGACATGCTGGACTCCGGCAGTGCCCGGGTCGCCTGGGTCGACGCCGGCACCGACGACGTCGTTGTCGACGAACGGGCGCGTCGGGCAATCCTGTTGTCTTTCCGGGTTTTCGCGATACACGACACCACGGTCGGCCCGTTCTACCAGCACGACCGGATGCCGCTGAAGTCCTCGTTCCCCGGAGTCCGGGTCGTGCCGGGCGCGATCGCCCGGTACGGCTCCCACATCTGCCCCGGCGCGGTGCTGATGCCGTCGTTCGTGAACGTCGGCGGACAAGTCGGTTCGGGCAGCCTCGTCGACACGTGGGCGACGGTGGGGTCCTGTGCTCAGGTCGGGCGCGACGTGCACCTGTCCGGCGGGGTCGGTCTCGGTGGCGTGCTCGAACCCGCCGGAGCCAAGCCGGTCGTGGTGGAGGACGACGCGTTCGTGGGCTCCCGGTCGATCGTGGTGGAAGGCGCCCGTGTTCGGCAGGGCGCCAAGCTCGGCGCCGGTGTACTGCTGACCGGTACCAGCCGTGTCTTCGACGCCGAGACCGGCCGGGAACTGCGCCGCGGTGAGGCGCCGGCCTGGTCGGTTTGTGTCAGTGCGACACGGACCCGGTCGTTTCCCGGCGGCGACTTCGCGGTGCCGTGCCTGTTGGTGATCAAGAGACTGGCACCCGGCGAGCGGCACGACAAGCTCCTCGTGGACAGCCTGTTCCGCGAACACGACAGCGCCGCATGACAGCAGCCTGGCCGCGGATCTACCCGTTCCCAACGAAAGTGGGTCGAGATCATGACCACTGTCCAGTCCAGCATGAAGGACTACCTCGCAGGCTTCCAGGACACGATGGACGAGCTGCGGACGACGTTCCACGACGACGACTACATCGAGATCCCCCGGTTCGGCCCCGACGGTATCCGTGAACAGGTGGCCGTGGACGTGCTGCGGCTGCTGGACACGCACGCCGAGCGTCGGGAAGTGCACGTGGCGTCGACCGGTGGCACACCACGCTACTTCGAGTCCGTCGGCCGTGACGTCATTGCGGCGAACTCCGATGTCATCTCGCCGCTGTTCCGGGCCCCGGCGATGCTGGAGTTCCTGGCGGAGCTCACGGGTGAGCCGCGGATCGTGCCGGTGCCGTTCGAGCCCGAGGAGATCCTGATCAATCGGATGACCCTGCCGGGTGACTCGCACGGCTGGCACTGGGACGACTACTCGTTCTCCCTGATCTGGATCTTCGATGCGCCCGGTCCCGACGACGGCGGCGCCGTCGAGTACGTGCGTGACACCGTGTGGGACAAGGACGATCCGCAGATCGACAAGTGGCTGCGCGCCAGCCCCGTTGAGCGTCGCCACCCGGCCGTTGGCTCGGTGTACCTGTTGCGCGCGGACACGGTGATGCACCGGGTGGCGCCATTGGTCCGCGACGGAGCGCGCCGCACCGTCATGGTGTTTTCCTACGCGACGGAAGCCGATCTACGCCGCGAGATCTCCCACGAGACCATACGAGAGGTCTTTCTCAGCGGCGCGGCCCCGACGCGATGACGTCATCGCGAGAAGTCTTAAGTCCCCACTGACGAACACGGAAGGCACGCGAAGGTGGACAAGGACCGATCCGCTGTTCTCCTGGTGGATCCGACCATGATCGGTGCCGGCTTCAAGCCAGCCGCGAGAGAACTCGGATTCGTCGTCGTTTCCCTCTACACATGTGACTACTCGGCGCAGGAACCGGGACACGACGAAGGCGACGACGTCTCGCTTTACGCCGAGAACGCGGACACCGCGATCCGTCTGCTCGCCGAATGCCACCTCGACATCCGGGCGGTGATACCGGGTATGGAGGTCGGCACCCACATCGCGGACGAGATCGCCCATCGGCTCCATCTGCCGGGCAACGACCACACCGCCAGGATGGCCCGCCGCGACAAGGCGGCGATGCGTGAGCGCGCTCGGCGCGCGGGGTTGCGTATACCCGAGTTCCATCTCGTGCGCTCGGTCGGCGAGATCGCCGCGGCCGCGCGGGACATCGGCTTCCCGGTGATCCTCAAACCGACGTTGGGCGCAGGCTCGCAGGGGGTCACGCTCCTGCCCGACGCCGATGCCGTACGCGACCTCGGTCACCTGCAGACCCACGACGCGTTCGACGAGCCGGTCCGGGAATGGTTGGTGGAACGGTACATCCGCGGCCGGCAGCTGTCGGTGAACACCTATAGCTTCGACGGCGAGCACCGTCTGGTCGACATGTGGGAGTTCGTGCAGCCCGACGACCGGGACTTCGACTTCCCGATCTGGGACAACGTGCAGATCGACGACGGGCACCATGACTGGGACCGCACCGCCGAGTTCTCCCGGCAGGCGCTGGACGTCTACGGCATCGAGCGCGGTCCCGGCCACATCGAGGTCAAGTGCGCGCCCGACGACGTCTATCTGCTTGAGATCGCCTCCCGCCTGCCCGGCGGCCCGATGGTCGGCGCGTGGCTCAACCACACCCGCCTGCGGCCCTACCACGACGCGATCCGGTGCTTCCTCGGCAGGCGCCCGCTCATGTTCGACGACCCCACCGGGCGTACGGCGTGGTGCGGCGCCCTTGCCGTCCACAACGAGACGCCGGGCACCCTGGTCGCGATCCACGGGCTGCCGGAACTCGACGGGTTGCCCGGCATCGACGAAGTGCTGATCGACGTCCACCCGGGCGACGAGGTTCCCGTCACCCGCGACGACCTCACCATCCCGTTGGGTGTCTACGTGCATGCCCCGACCATCGACGAGGTGCGACAGACACTCGTGACCATCCGTCGCTTAGTCTCATTGGAGATCAAGCCCCGATGACGCAGTACCGGCAGTTGCTGTCGGCCCCCATCGGCCGGCGACTGGCCTCCGTGAGCCTGCTGGCGAAACTGCCTGCCGCCATGAGTTCCGTCATTGTGCTGCTGCTCGTGTCGCCACACTATTCCTACGCGGTGGCCGGGCTCGCGGTCAGTGCGTCCATGCTCGGCAATGCCGTGAGTGCGCCTCTGCGCGGACGAGTGGTCGACCGGCGGCCGATCGCCGTGGTGTTGCCGGTGTTCGCGGGCCTGCAGATCGTCATGATTGTCGGGCTGCTCTGGTCGGTGCTCGGGGGTGCGCCTGCGGCCGTGGCCGTCGGATTCGCGGCGATGACAGGGCTTTCCTACCCACCGGTCACGTTGGTGCTGCGGCGCTACTGGCAGGCGCACGGTGACCAGCCCGCCCGGTCGGCGGCTCTCGCGCTGGACTCCGCACTGATGGACGTCTCACTCATCAGTGGCCCGGCGTTCGCCGCGTGGCTGTCGACCACCATGTCCCCGGTCAGCCCCTTCGTTGTCAGCGGCGTCCTGATGGGCGGATCCGCCGTGCTGATCCTCACCGTCCCCCACCCGATCCCGCCCGACACTGACGCGGGAACCACGAACCGGCAACGCTGGTCGGTCCCGCTGCTGAGCGTGCTCGGCGTGCTGACGCTGTTCTGTGCGGCACTGGCGGCGATCGAGGTCGCCCTGCCCATCTACGCACAACAGCAGGACCGAGCCGAACTCAGCGGCCTCTACCTGGCTGGAATGTCCGCCGGCAGCATCGTCGGTGTCCTCGCCTGGAGAACCCGACAACGATCCCTGTCCGGCATGGTCGCGGTCTCCGCCGGTGGTGCGCTCCTGCTCGCGTTCGGCATGCACCTCGGGCCGCTCGCGCTGCTGTTGTTGTGCCCGCTCGGCGGCCTGTCCACCGGTCTGGTGTTCGCCGCGCTGTTCGGTTCGATCGCCATCCGGACACCGATAGGTACGGAGAGCCGCGTTCAGGGATGGGCGGCGTTCGGCACGGAGATCGGCTTCGCGGCCGGAGCCGCGGCCGGAGCCGGTGCGGCGAGCGCGGACGGCGGACCGGGCTTCGTTTTTGTCAGCTGCGCCGCAGTGGTGGCTGCCGAGTTTCTGCTGGCGCTCGGGCGCCCGGCGGGCAGCAATGTGACCGTCCAGAGAGCTGAGAGCGAACGATGACACCGACTTTCACATCGGCGCAGAATCAATTGCGCCAAGGCGTGCGCGCACTGCTCGCCCAGCAGGACAGCCTGGCCGAACTGGGCGAGCTGGCCGGTGGCGCCGGTCCAAACCGGCCCGAGGACCATCCGTGGCGACTGTGGCGGCAACTCGGTGCCCGGGGCTGGCTCGCGCCACACTGGCCGGTCCGTTACGGCGGTCTCGGTCTGACCTGGGTCGAGGCGGGCATCGTCGCGGAGGAGCTCGCGCTGCACGGCGTGCCCGACACCGCGATCGTCAACGGGATCTACAACGTCGGCGAGTTCCTCCGTGTTACCGGCACTCCCCGCCAGCGGCAGCGGTACCTGCCCCAGATCGCCTCCGGGCGGATGATGGCCACCGCGTTGCTGACCGAGCCCGGATCGGGCTCCGACCTGGCTTCGCTCAGCTGTGCGGCAACCCCGCACGCGCGGGGATGGGTGCTGACCGGCACCAAGGTGTGGAACGCCAAGGCCCACCTCGCGGAGGTGGCGATCTGTGCCGCCCGCACCTGCGCCGGGACCGGCTACGCGGGCATCAGCTTGTTCCTGGTGCCGCTGCGCGGCGAGGGGGTGACGATCACCCCGCTCGACACCACCAACGTCGAGACCTTGTACGAGATCCGGTTCGACGGGCTGCGGCTCGACGCGGACCAACTCGTCGGGACCGAGGGCGAGGCCTGGCCACTGTTGGTCTCGATCCTCACGCTGGAACGTGCCGGTCTGGGGTATCACGGCCGCGCACGTCGCTGGTTCACCGCACTGTCCCAACGCTTACGACTCGCCGACGAACGAGTCGCCGCACAGCTGCGTCCCCGGGTGGCGGCGCTCGGACGGCGAGTGGCGGTCGGTCGTGAGCTCGCGTGGCAGGCCGTTCACGAGCTCGTCGCGTACGGGGCGGATGCCGCCACGCTGCCGGCCGCCACTGCCAAGTGGTTCAACACCGAACTCGGCGCGGACATCGTCGACCTCGCACAGGAACACGAACACGAGTCCGCCGGTGACGACGCCGCCACGCAGGTGCTCGACTACGCCCGGCGGGAGGCGCTCGGGCTCACCCTCGCGGCCGGCACATCGGAGATGATGCTCTCGATCGTCCAGGCAAACCTGCGTGGCGTTCTCGCGAAGTCCGTCGCGGACGACGGCCTTTCACAGTCGCCGCTGGAATCAACCATGATCCTGGGCGAGAACGGCGAGCCACCGCCCGACCTCGGCCAAATCATGCTCGCCACCCTCGCCCCCGAACGCGAGGCACCCGAACGCACCCTGCTGGTCGCGGCAACCGAACTGAGCGGTCGCAGCCCGTTGAGCCTGGGACCGTTGGAGGTCACGAAGTCGCCCGGCGGCAGCTGGTCGCTCAGTGGCGTTCGCTGGGCGCAGGACCGAGACAGCGCTTGCGGCATGGCCGACCTGCTTGTCCCGATCCATCTGGAGAACCGGGGCGTGGTGGTGGCACTCGTCGACGGGCGACGGACCGGCGTCACTCTGACGGAGCGGTGCGCGGCGCTGCGCGTCCAGCTGCGGAACGTGACCGTCACCGAAGCCGACATCTGTGCGCTGGGGGCATATCCCGCCGCGATCGCCCATGCCCGACTCGCCGCCGCGGGCTACCTGCTGGGCGGCGGCTGGGCACTGCTGCGGGCCGCCGTGGACTGGGCCGACAGCCGACGGCAGTTCGGCCGTCCGTTGTCGGCCAACCAGGCGGTCGGGTATCCGCTCGCGGCCGCGTACGCGCGGCTGCAGGGCACCATCCTGCTTGCCCGACGGGCCGCCGCCGCGCCAGACGACAGGACCGCCGCTGCAGCGTTTGTCATGGCTGCCGAGACCGCAGCAGAGGTCATCCGCCTGGCGACCCGGGTCCACGGCGCCGCCGGGCTGCTGAGCCGTGGACCCGCCCAGACGTTCGCGGCACACGCCGGCTACCCGTCTTTCGCGCTCGGATCTGTTGCCGCTGTACGCGCGGAGGTAGCCGATTCCGTGCCGGCAACGGCTCTGGACCCGGTGGAACCGGAAACAGCGGAGCCAGCGGCGGCGGAATCGGGACTGCCAGAGCAGTTCGTCCCGGAACACCGGCTGATCGAGCTGCGGACCCGGCTCACTCCGGACGCCATCGCGCTGGTCTACGCCGGTGAAACGGTGACATACGCCGACCTGAACGCCCGCTCCAACAGAGTGGCACGCACCCTGGTGACGCAGGGCGTCGGACCTGATGTCCCGGTCGGTGTGTGCCTGGAACGTGACCCCGACCTCGTCGCCGCCATGCTGGGTGTGCTCAAGGCCGGCGGCGCCTACGTCCCTCTGGACCCCGCGATCCCGCCCACCCGGCTACGCGAGATGATCGAGGACGCCGACCCGGCCGTGCTCGTCACCCAGGAGTGGATGACCGACTGGCTGCCCGGCGACCGACTGCTGCTCTGCCTCGACACCGACGAGGCACTGCCCGGTCAGGACGAGACGGACCTGCCTGACCAGACCCACCCCGACAGCTTGATGTACATCATGTACACCTCCGGCTCGAGCGGCAGACCCAAAGGCGTCATGGTGACCCACGGCGGCATCGCCAACCGGATGGCCTGGGACCGGACGAACTTCCCGATGACCGCAGCCGACGCCGTGCTGCAACTGACGTCGGCCAGCTTCGACCCCGCTATCTGGGAAATCTTCGCCCCGCTCACCAGCGGCGCCCGTCTAGTCCTCATGCCGGCTGGGACCCACATCGACCCGCACAAGGTCGTCGACACCGTCCGGCGTGAGCGGGTCACCGCGCTGACCGGAGTGCCGTCCCAGCTTCTGCTGCTGATCGAGCAGAGCCCGAGCCTGCTGGAGTGCCCGTCGCTGCGCTATGTGTTCAGCGGCGGCGACACCATGCCGCCCGCACTGGCCGAGCACTTCGCCGTGGCCGGCTCCCCCACGCTGTTCAACATGTACGGCCCGACCGAACTGTCGATCGACGTGACCGCATGGCATTGCGTCCCCGGCAACGGAAGTGTGCCTATCGGGCGCCCGTTGCCGAACGTGTCAGCACATGTCGGGCACGTCGGTTGGGAGAAGGTCGCGGACGGTGAGGTCGGCGAACTGTGGGTTGGTGGTGCCGGGCTGGCCCGCGGCTACGTCGGCCGCCCCGCCGAGACCGCGGCGGCGTTCCGGCCCGGACCGCAGGGCTCACCGCCGGGTTCGCGGGTCTACCGCACGGGCGATCTGGTGTTGCGCCGTGACGACGACGTCCTGGAGTTCCACGGGCGCAATGACCGGCAGGTGAAGGTGCGCGGTCATCGAATCGAACCCGCTGAGGTCGAGTCCGCGCTGCTGGAGTTACCGGAGATCCGTGAGGCGGCGGTGGTCGCCGTGAACGACCGGCTGGTCGCGTTCGTCGTCGCGACAACAGGTACGGACATGCTGGAGATGCGGCAGCGCCTGCGGGAACGCGTCCCCAGGCAACTGGTGCCGAGCCGGTTCGTCTCGATCGAGTCACTGCTCCGCAGCCCCTCCGGCAAGATCGACTACGCCGCGTTGCGGAGCCGTGTGCGTGAGTCGGCTCCGACGGCCAGCGGTCGCAACGCGTTGCTCGCGTTGTACGCCAAGGTTCTCGGCGTCGCCGAGGTCACCAATGACGACGAGTTCTTCGCACTAGGCGGCGATTCGTTGAGCGCGGCCCGCCTGGTCACGCTGGCCAGCCGTGACCTCGGCCTACCGCTGACACTGGAAATGCTGCTCAACACAACGACCGTCGCAGATCTGGCGGCCACACTCCAGCACGGGAGCAAGCGATGACGGGGGCCCGGCTCCGGCTACTCTGCTTTCCCCCTGCGGGCGGACACGCCGCGCCCTACCGGGCATGGCAACGCGAACTGCTGGGGGACGTCGAGGTAGTCCCGGTCGATCTCGACGAGGGGCACGACAACATCGCGAGCCTGCTCGCCGCCATGCGCCGGACGGTCGTGGGACTGACCGACCGGCCCGTCGCGCTGTTCGGCCACAGCTTCGGGGCGTTGATGGGCTACGAGCTGGCACGAGACCTGCGCGACCGGAACCTCCCGCTGGTTCGGCTCACCGTCTCGGGTAGCCCCGCGCCACAACACGCCCGTGCCCTGCTGCTGCCGGTACCCACCGGTGCCCCTGACCCGGCGCGGCTGGACGCCTGGTACCGGCTTGCCGACGACTACCGCTACGAGCCACGACCGCCGCTAGACCGCCCCATCTCGGTGCTCGGCGGGCTGCACGACCCTCTCGTCCGACCGGGCGAACTGCGGGCTTGGCAGGAGCGGACCAGCGCCGGGTTCCGACTGCGGATGCTGCCCGGCTCGCACGAACTGCTGCGCGAGAGCGGCACCTACATGCTGCGGGCACTCGCTGCCGACATCGCCAACGACCTGGAGAGTGGAAGCGCATGACCGACAACACGAAGCACTGGACCGTCGTGATCAACCACGAGGAGCAGTACTCGATCTGGCCGGCTCCTGAAGAGATTCCCGACGGCTGGCGCGGCGTCGGCGTGACGGGCACCGAGGCGGAGTGCCTCGATCACATCGACCGCGTCTGGACGGACATGCGCCCGCTGTCGCTACGCCGCTGGCTGCGACACCGCGCCACAACCGGCTGACTTGTCGGAACGCATCGCTTCCCGTCGTCAGCATCGACAAAACAAGGAGAACAATGGCTGAGATCTTCCCCGTACTGGACTTGCGGGACGCGGATGGCGACACTCGGACACGCGTCGACTTCCTGAACCGACTGCGCGTCGCCGTGCACGACATCGGCTTCTTCCAGCTCACTGGGCACGGCGTCGAAGGGGCCGATCGGTTGATCGAGCTGTGCCAGCGTTTCTTCGCACGGCCCGAGCAGGAACTGGCGGCGATGGCCATGGTCAGGTCGCCGTACTTCCGCGGATATTCCGAGGTGGGCAGGGAGCGCACCAAGGGTGCTCCCGATCAGCGCGGCCAGTTGGACATCGGTCCCGAGTGCGAGCCGTACGTGCCGATCCCCGGCGACCCCGCCTACCGGTGGCTGGCCGGCCCCAACCAGTGGCCTTCGGCGCTGCCCGAACTGCGTCCGTTCGTACTCGGCTGGATCCGGCAGCTCACCGAGGTCTCCTATCGGCTGTTGCGGCTGGTCCTGGCTGCGCTGGACACCCCGGAGGACTTCCTCGACCCGGTGGTCCGGCCCAACCCGCACGTTCACTTCAAGATGCTGCACTACCCCGGCCGTGACGAGCACTCCGAACCCCGTCAGGGCGTCGGCGTGCACAAGGACTACGGGATGCTCACCCTGCTGTTGCAGGACGACAAGGGCGGCTTGCAGGTCGCGGTCGAGGAGGGGGAATTCCTCGACGTGCCGGTGATTCCCGGCGCCTTCGTGGTCAATCTGGGCGAATTGCTGGAGGTCGCCACCCGCGGCTACCTAAGGGCTACCACTCATCGCGTGGTCAGCCCGCCGC
Source organism: Sciscionella sp. (assembly GCA_050700995.1). Lineage (GTDB taxonomy): Bacteria > Actinomycetota > Actinomycetes > Mycobacteriales > Pseudonocardiaceae > JBOHEL01. Next base: position 16,439 of record JBOHEL010000047.1, read on the forward strand.
CCGGTGTCAACCGCTACTCCGCGCCGTTCTTCTACAACCCGCGGCTGGAAGCGACCATGCCGTCGCTACCGAGCAGCATGGTCACCGAGGCCGCCGGTGTCGAGCACGACCCGGAGAACCCCTTCACCGCGAGCTACGGCGACAACGTCATGCGCGGCATGGTCCGGGCGTTTCCGGACGTGATCTCCTTGCACCACCCCGAACTCGCGCCCTGTACCGCTCCAGAACTCAGGAGTGTCGGTTGACCTGCTGCTTTGTGCGAAGGTCCGGATCAGGAACGCTCGGCGATCGCGTGTCTTCGACTCCTCTACCTGATCATGGTCTGCCTGTTCCGGTGGCCGGCCCTTCTCGATGTTGCGGCACGAGGTCACGATCTTGCGCCGCCAGGTTGGCCAGCCGCGGCCCTCGTGGCCGGAGCGAGCGGTTCTGGCCGCGTGGGCCCGGCTACTGCCGCGCCATCTGCTCATGCACCGGCTGGTCACGCCGGCCACGCTGCCGGCCTGGCACCGGCGACTGGTGGCCCCGTAGCGCTCCAGAATGGTTTCACCGGTCTGACCTGGGACGAGGCGCTCACCACAGGCCGCGGCATGATCACGGTTCGTGCGTGTGCGGGTGCTCTACCTGTTCACCACTCGCGTCTTTGCGTGGCTGGTGCTGCTGGTGCGCTCCTCTGCGACCAAGGACGCGGCATGAACCACCGGACACAGAAATACCCGCAATGGCACAACGCCAACACCCGCCACCCCGACATCCTCGCCGCCCAACGCCGCGAACACGCCCGCATCCGCAGCGAACGCCAGCAACGCCGGGGCCGACCACAA
>JBOHEL010000048.1:0-17233 GCA_050700995.1 Sciscionella sp.
GCCCACGTGCGGTCCGTACCGCCACCAACTCCGCCTGATCGAGCAAACGCCGTACCAGACCGACGTCAGCCAGCGCCTTCAACGCACTCCCGCCGTCGTCTTGGTGCCCGGCTGTCGCCGACGGACTGTCCTGATCCCACCCGGCGAGCCGTTCCCACGCCCGCCTGCCGTCCTGCCAGGGGCTCCTGCCTTTACCCATGCCGTCAGGATACCCTGACATCGTGCGGTTGTGGAGCAGTAGCAACATCACTGCGAACTCGACGGCTGCTCAGCGCGCCAGCGACGCGCGGGCCTGCCTCAAGGCCAGGACGGCGCGATTCACTCAGCGCTCGGGCGGCATCGGCAGGGTGCGCTCTTCGTGGTCGAGTTCGCGTTGCAGGATGCGCAGGCTGGCATCAGGTAGGCGATCGGCGTCGCGCCAGCGCAGGAGTTCCTCACGTTGGGCATCGATGATGTCGCGCCGGGCGCGGGCCGCCGCCTCGTAGTCGGCCGAGCGTGGGGCACCCGGGGCATCGTCGAGGAATGCCAGCCGGACGTGATAGCGCTGCTGCCGAGCGGTGAGGTTGCGCCGGATGCCGGTGGCGATCTGCTCGGGCAACTCATCCTCGTCGGCCAGCTGCTCAAGCCGTGCCAGCGCGACCTCGACCGCGGCCGTGCGCGCCTGGTTTCGCAGTCGAGCCAGATCGTAGGTATTGGCACGCAGCCCGAGCTTGCGCAGCAGCGGGCCGAACGTCACGCCCTGCCCGAGCAAGGTGACAAGCACCAGCAGGTAGGCGCAGAACAGCAGCAAATCACGGGCCGGGAATGCCGCGCCTACGCTGGTAGTCAGCGGGATCGCGAACGCCGCCGCGAGGGTGATCACCCCTCGGGTGCCCGCCCAGCTCAACGCGAAGATCTCCCGACCGGACAACGCCCGCTCGACATCTCGACGCGCTTCTTCTCCCTCAGCCTCGTCATTCGCGCTGCCGAGGCGGGCGTGCAACCAACGGGGGGCGTGCTGGGTGACGAGCAGCCACAACGGCCGCAGTACGAGCACCGCGCCGACTGTGACGGCAGCGGCGACCACGATCGTTGCGATCGAGTACCTACCCAATCCGGCGATCACCTCGGGCAGTTGCTGCCCGATGAGGAGGAACACGAAGCCCTCAAGCAAAAAGTTCACCAACCGCCACACCGCGCCGGTCTGCAACCGGCTCGCCCCGGTCTGCAACTTCGGATTCTGATGGCCCACGATCAGCCCTGCGATCACCACGGCGAGCACCCCAGACCCGTGGACCACCTCACCAACCGTGTACGCCACGAACGGGGTGGCCAGCGACACGGCATTGGTCGAGAGCGGATCGGTCACCAGTCGACGGGACAGGCGCACGAGCAGAGCCACCACGGCCCCGACGACCAGCCCGCCAACCGCGGCGAGCGCGAACTTCCCAATGGCGAGTCCGAACGAGAACCCGCCACCAACCGCGACCGCGACTGCGACCTGATAGGTGGTCAGCGCCGTCGCGTCGTTGAGCAGACCCTCGCCTTCGATCAGAGTGGACAGTTTCGAGGACAGACCTGCCTGGCGTCCGACCGACAACGCCGCCACCGGATCCGGTGGCGCCACCGCCGCGCCCAGTGCCACAGCAGCGGCCAGTGGCACCACCGGCACCAGCCAGGACAGCAGGCCACCCACGGCCAACGCCGTGGCGAGCACCAGCAACACAGACAGGCTCACAACCGAGCGCAACCGGCTGCGAATCGCCAGCAGGCTCGAACCCAGCGCGGCGTTGTACAGCAACGGCGGCAGCACCACGTCGAGCACCACCTCTGGATCCAGCCGCAGGTTCGGGCCGGGCAATACCGCGTAGACAAGCCCCACCAGGGTCAGCAGCACCGCATCCGGCAACCCGAACCGGTCACTGATCGCGCCGACCAGCACAACGACCGCGACCATCGCCAGCACAAACCCGATCTCACCCAACATGACGTGCATTCTCACTTACCAGCCGAGTGCAGCGCGGGTTCGCCGCACGACTCAGGTCTCTCGCGACCGATGCTCACAGCGCGACGTGCACCTGGCAGGCGGCGGCCAAGTCGGCTGCGCCACGCAGGGTCGTCGGGCGCGAGGCGAACCGCTACGCTCGATGTCGAACAGGTAGAAAGTGGCTCCCTGAGAGGACTTCGGATGTGTGACGCCGTCATGCCGGCCACCGGCCCCGCAGCCGTCGGCGGGCACCAGGTCGGCCTCCCCTGCGGCCACCGGGCCGACATCATGCTCCGCCTGCCGTGACCGTAGAGGTCGATCACCCCACAACCGGGCTGCGATGGGGTTCACGCATATTCGATGAACACGACTTCGTCGTCATGGCCGTCGTCAACCGGACGCCCGACTCCTTCTACGACCGCGGCGCGACCTTTGCCGTTGACAAGGCGATGGAACGGATACGCGATGTCGTGGCGAACGGGGCCGACGTAGTCGACATCGGTGGCGTCAAGGCGGCGCCGGGCGAGGAGGTGACCGTCGCGGAGGAGATCGACCGCACCGCCGGTCTGGTTGCCGCCGCCCGCGCCGAGTTCCCCGGTCTCGTCATCAGTGTCGATACCTGGCGGGCAGAAGTCGGCAGGGAGGTCTGCCTGGCCGGTGCCGACGTGCTCAACGACGCATGGGGTGGCTACGACGAAGCGCTGGCCGAGGTGGCGGCCGAGTTCGATGTCGGCCTGGTGTGCACGCACGCCGGACGCCAGCGACCGCGGACCCGGCCGCACCGCATCTCCTACGACGATGTGGCCACCGATGTCCATTCGACCATCGTCGGTCTCGCCGAGCGCGCGGCCGCCGCGGGCCTGCGGCGCGAACGCATCGTGATTGACCCAGGCCACGACTTCGGCAAGAACACCTGGCACTCCCTTGAGGTGACACGCGCCGTGCCACGGCTTGTCGCCACCGGCTGGCCGGTACTGATGTCGCTGTCCAACAAGGACTTCGTTGGCGAATCGCTGAACACGCCCGTGGACGATCGGATGATCGGCACGCTCGCGGTCACCGCCGTAGTCGCGGCGTGGGGCGCCAGGGTTTACCGAGTACACAACGTTCGTGAGACGCGCCAGACGCTCGACATGATCTCGGTCGTGATGGGCCATCGCCCGCCCGCCAGGGTTGTCAGGGGTCTCGCGTGATCGTCTCCGCCGCCGTGGTGCCACATCCCCCGCTGCTACTGCCCGGTGTCACCGGCTCGCCGGTGAGCGAGGTGGAGGAGCTTCGTCATATCGCCGAGGCAGCGACGCTCTGGGTGCTTGAGCAGGAGCCCGACGCCCTCGTCCTGGTCGGGGGCGCGAGCACGACCGAGTGGTGGGAGCCCGCCGAGTCCTCACCCGTCGCAACCTTCGCACCTGGCGTTCGCCACGACGCCGGACGGCTTCCGCTGAGCCTCGCGGTTGCCAGGGCGCTGCTGCCCGCCACCGCGGTGCCCGTAGCGAGCCTGTCCGTTGCGTTCGACGGGCCGCGGCAGGAAGCCCTCGCGCTCGGAGCGTCCCTGGCGAACGGACCCAACCGGGTCGGTCTCGTGGTAGCGGGCGACGGAAGCGCCCGACGAGGCGTCAGGGCACCCGGTCACCTCGACGAGCGCGCGGCCAGTTTCGACGCCGAACTTGGCAAGGCACTGCAGGCAGGTGACACCGCGACGCTGCGCGCACTCGACGTGCGCCTGGCAGATGAGCTGCTCGCGCACGGCAGGGCGGCGTTGCAGGTGCTTGCCGGTGCTGTCGGAGCCCGGCCCGTCGACGCCTACCTCGACTATGAAGCCGATCCTTTCGGCGTCTGGTACGGCGTCTGCAGGTGGCGGATCCGCTAGCCAGGCGACGCACACGATCGCACGGTCAGGCTGTCCGTTCGAGCTGATCTGAAAGGTCGCAGGGCCACGCCAACCAGCCGTAACGGTCGCGCAGCGCCAGTGCGGCTGTGTACAGCTCAACATCACGCAGACCCATATGCGTCCCGGCAGCTCGCAACCGATCCAGCACCGGCATGACCTCTTCCGACCACCAGACGCCGGCCAGCTCTTCCCGGTCGGTCAGCCGCCTGCCACCGAGCGCCTGCCGGAACGCCCACGCTTCAGCGGCCTCGGCCAGGCGCCCCCAGTCCGCGGGCTCATCCAGCCACAGATCGGCGCGGACATTCACGGCCAGCGGTATCCGCTCAAGGAACCGCCGCTCAGCCGCCTTGCTCGGCAGGTGAGCCAGCCGCAGGCAGCACATCGCGTAGGCGACCGTGCAGATCCGGACGACCTGCGCCGTCACGGTCTCCCTGCGAAGTGCTCGCGCCACCGACACCCGGTGATGACCGTCCACGACGAAATAGAGCTCGCCGAGCTGCACCAGTTCCACCGGCGGCTCGACGCCGTTCGCCATGACACCGGCGACCTGCTGCCAGCGATCCCTGAGCTGGGGGTTGAGCAGCCGGAACTCCGCGTCGAAGTCGCAGGGTCGTGCGACGGTACCGACGATCTGGGCGATCGGCACCTCGCCGTAGGTGCGCCCCATCATGCCGTCCCTGCCGAGCGCCTCCAACGCGTCCCCGAACCGCATCAACTCGCCGCCATGATTCCGGCCACGCACCAGTCGCATATCACGATCAACGCCTTGCTGTCTCCCGGTAATCCCTCAAACCGGGGTCGGGGACCGCAACAACGCGGGAAATTAGGAAACCGCGTTCACTCACTCCGATCATGCGGTGCGCGCACTATCCGGCCAGTTGGGTTCGCAGCATCCGCGCGGCACCGGCCATCGCATGCATCTTGTCCTCGGCGGCCTCCCTCGGCAGGTATTTCATCCCACAGTCGGTGGCGATGGTGATCCGCTCGGGCGGGATGCGCTCGAACGCGCGCCGGGTGCGCTCGGCCACGACCTGCGGCGACCTCCGGAGTGGACAGGTCCATAACGCCGAGGATGATCGTCTTGTCTGCGAGGTCGGACAGCACGCCGAGATCAAGCCCGGACTGGGCGGTTTCGATCGAGATCTGGTCGGCGGAGCAAGCAGCCATTGGTGGGCCTTGACATCCTCACCGACGGTGAGATCCGCAGCGAGAGCTATTCCAACCACTTCGCCATCGCCCTCCACGGCGTCGACATCGACAATCCCGGCATCGCGCTCGACCGCAGCGGGCACCCCAACTCGGTCCCGCGCATCGCCGGCCTGATCCATCGCCCATAGCCGGTGGAGGTGGCGGACCTGCGATTCCTGTGGGCGCACACGGACCGGTTGTTCATATCCACGGACAGGAAAATCTCGTTGCCCACCGGGCGGGGTAGCTCCTCCGCGAGCTGACGAGCAGGGCGATCGCCGTCGGTGAGGACGCACCCAGTGCTGTCGGGTACTCGGGCCCGGCGACCGGGGTCGGCCGCTCGGGCGGCTCAGTCGCGGTCGTCCTCCTGCGCGCCGGCCAGCCACGCCCGCAGTTCGGCGCCGTGCTCGTCGAGGGCAGGCGGGGGCAGTGAGTAGCTGGCAGGGGTCGAGAAGATCGGATTGCGGATCGTCGACACGGCTGCCGCGCCGGTACCGACCTCGACGATAGGGTCAAGGCCCAGTTGAGCGGCCAGGGCCACGCCGCCGTCGAGATGGTTGGTCGGCCCACACGCGATCCCGGCGGCGGAAAGCACCTGAAACCGCTCGTCGGCGCCGCGCTGTTTGAGCTTGTCGACCAGCAGCGGCCGCAACTGCTCACGATTGCGGGTCCGGTCGTCGTTGTGTACGAAGCGCTCGTCCTCGATCAGCTCGGGCAGGTCAAGCGCCCGGCATAACTTGCCGAACTGGCCGTCATTGCCGGCGATGACAATCAGGGCCTTGTCCGCCGTCGGCAACGGCTCGTACGGGAACAAGCTTGGATGTGCGTTGCCCATCCGGTGCGGCACAACACCCGAGGCGGCGTAGGCGGCGGTGTGGTTGACGAGCCCGGAGAGCGCCGAGGACAGCAGGTTGACCTCGATGTGCTGGCCCTCTCCTGTGCTGTCGCGATGGTGCAGTGCGGCGAGGATGCCGACGGCGACGTGCAGTCCGGTCATGACGTCGAACACCGCGATCCCTGCCCGGTAAGCAGGGCCGTCGGCGTCGCCGGTGAGGCTCATCAACCCTGACGCCGCCTGTACCAGCAGGTCATACCCTGGAAGCGCGGCGCCGCCAGCGGTACCGAAGCCGCTGATCGAGGCATAGACGACCGCGGGGTTCCCGGTGCTGACCGCGTCGTAGTCGAGTTCGAACCGGCGAAGCCCACCTGGCTTGAAGTTCTCGATCACGCAATCAGCGCGCGCCGCCAGTTCTCTGGCGAGCACGACGTCTTCCGCGCTTGTCAGGTCGAGGCTGATCGAGCGCTTGTTCCGATTGATGCCCAGGTAATAAGTGGACACGCCGTCCCGCTTGGGTGGCATCCAGGTCCGGGTGTCGTCACCTCCTGGCCCCTCGACCTTGATCACCTCCGCGCCAAGGTCCGCCAGCAGCATGGTGGCGTACGGGCCCCGCGAGGATCCGGGAGAAGTCCGCGATCAGCAACCCCGCTAACGGGCCCGTGGCACCGGTCATCGTCACCCTCCGACTCAGCACGCCATGAGACGTGCATGTCAGTCTCCCAGTCTGTACGGTCGCGGCGGCTCGCCCGCGTGCGGTCCACCTTGAGCGGTACCACGCCGCGAGGCATCGACCGGGAGACTCGACCTCGTGCGCTACTTGCCGCCGAGCATCTGATGCGGGTCGAGCACGAACTTCTTCGCGATGCCCTGGTCGAAGTCCTGGTAGCCGTGCGGCGCCTCGTCAAGCGAGATCACGGTAGCGTTCACAGCTTTCGCGATCTGGCAACGGTCGTGCAGTATCGCCTGCATCAGCCTGCGGTGGTACCGCATGACCGGGCACTGTCCGGTGGTGAACGTGTGTGACTTCGCCCAGCCCAGCCCGATCCGGATTGACAGGCTGCCTTCCTTGGCAGCGTCGTCAACGCCCCCAGGGTCCCCGGTGACATAGAGCCCAGGGATGCCGAGCTTCCCGGCGGCCCGGGTCACCTGCATGATCGAGTTCAGCACGGTGGCTGGCACCTCATTGGCGGAGTCCTTGCCGTGCCCCTTCGCCTCGAACCCGACGGCGTCCACCGCGGCATCGACTTCCGGAACTCCGAGGATCTGCTCGATCTGCTCACCGAGCGTGGCGTCCTTGGTCAGGTCGACGGTCTCGCAGCCGAAGCTGCGCGCCTGCGCCAGCCTGCCGGTATTCATATCGCCCACGATCACCACCGCGGCGCCAAGCAGTTGCGCCGAGTGCGCCGCCGCCAGCCCCACAGGGCCGCCGCCTGCCACGTACACGGTGGATCCAGTGGTCACGCCCGCACTGACACAGCCGTGGTAGCCCGTCGGAAAGATGTCCGAAAGCATCGTCAGGTCGAGGATCTTCTCCATCGCCTGGTCCTTGTCAGGGAAACGCAGCACGTTCCAGTCCGCATAGGGCACCATGACGTATTCGGCCTGCCCTCCGACCCAGCCACCCATGTCCACGTAGCCGTACGCGGAACCAGGCCGGTCCGGGTTGACATTCAGGCAGACGTCGGTGTGGCCCTCCTTGCAATTGCGGCAACGACCGCAGGCGATGTTGAACGGCACGGACACCAGGTCGCCGGTTTTGACGAACTCCACATCACGCCCGGTCTCCACCACCTCCCCGGTGATCTCGTGCCCGAGCACAAGGCCTTTCGGCGCGGTGGTCCTGCCACGGACCATGTGCTGGTCGGACCCGCAGATGTTGGTGGCGACACAACGCAAGATCACTCCGTGCTCGGTCTTGCGGCCGACGTTCGCCGGATTGACACCTGGGCCGTCCCGCACCTCCAGCTTCGGGTAGTCGATGTCCTGGACCTCAACGTGCCGAGGCTCGATGTAAGCGACGCCCTTATTGCCTGCCATGGCTCTGCCTTCCTTCTCACATTCCATCACACCCCGCCCTTGCAATGTGCCACTAGCAGGGCCGAGAAGCACCCCCTCGGCACGACCTACCTGTAGTAGGGCGTCGGCTTGCTCCATTCGGGTGGTGGCCGCGGGCGGGCGGGCCGGATAGTGTGGAAGTCGCACAACTATCAAGGAAGGCATTATGCTCGTACGCAAGATAGCGGTGATTCTCGCTTAATTCGCCGCTTTGTCGTGGTCGTTTGATACTCCCCGGAAATTGTTCAGCCACGACCTCACCCCACAATACACAGCCTCCGTGCGCCCGTACCGCGCCTGGCGGCACGGTACGGTGACGGCATGGCAACGTTAGTCTCCTTCCACGCCCATCCCGACGACGAGTGCATCGCCTGCGGCGGCGTCATGCGCAAGGCCGCGGACGAAGGCCACCGGGTGGTGCTCGTGGTCGCGACCCGTGGCGAGCACGGTGAGATTCCGGAGGGCCTACTGCGAGACGGCGAGCCGTTGTGGGAGCGCAGGGTAGCCGAGACACTCGCGTCTGCCGAGATACTCGGCGTAGCCAGGACCGAGTTCCTGGGTTATATCGATTCCGGCATGATGGGCACACCGACCAACGACACGCCAGGGTCGTTCTGGAGCGCCCCGGTCGACGAGGCGGCCGAGAGGCTCGCCACCATCCTGCGCGAGGAAAGCGCGGACGTAATGACCTGCTACGACGACAACGGCGGCTACGGGCACCCCGACCACATCCAGGTGCACCGGGTTGGCGTGCGCGCTGCGGAACTGGCAGGCACCAGCCGGGTGTATCAGAACACCATCAACCGCGATCACCTGCTCCGCGGGGTAGCGGCATTCGCCGAGCAGGCACAGAACTCCGACGTCAGCCTGCCGGACCTTGATGGCAACCAGGAGTTCGGCAAGCCCGAATCGGTGATCACCGGAGCGGTCGACGTATCCGCCTATGCCGAGTTCAAGCGCAGGGCCATGCGCGCCCACGCCAGCCAGATCAGCGAGGAGTCCTTCTTCCTCGCGATGCCGGACGAAGGTTTCCGCTTCGCGTTCGGCACCGAATGGTTCATCCGCGACGGTCAGGGCCCCGGAATCACCGAAACCGACCTACTCACGGGCTTGTGAGCGTCCGCCTCACACTACTTCGGTGAGCTGATGGGCAACCCGCTCAAGGCCCGTCATCGACTCCCGCGTTGAATGCGGGTGCAACGCATGCACGGCAAGGCGGAACAGCAAGGCACGCAACAGCATCTGCGGCCACTCCGGTAGGTGCGCCCATCGGCGCACTATGCCGCCATCCGCACCGCCCCACGCCATCGAATCGACCACGACGACAGCGGCAGCCCATTCCGCGGGACGCCAGAACGGCACAAAATCCACCACAGCGGGTGGTTCATTTGGCGAGAAATACACCTTGCCGAAAAGGTCGCCGTGCACGAGCTGCGACATCAGCGAGGTCTCGCGCGACGAACCTGACAGTACGGTGAACAGCCTGCCGCCGAGGTCGGCGTTCAGCGGTGCGTCCTGCTCGCCCCACGCCGCACGGTCTGCCATCGCGAACACATCGGCCCTGCTTTCAAGGAACTTCGGCCGAGGCAAGCTGATGGTCGACTGATGCAACCGCACGGCCACCGACACGACCTCGTCGTGACGTGGCTCGGCCCGACCATCCAGATAGCGCATCGCGGTCCAGCGGCCGACCACCCAGCGACCATCCATGGAGCGCAATGGCCTCGCGACCCGAACGCCGGGAATGTCCAACCCATCGAGGGTCTGCGCCACCCAGGCCGCCTGCACCGGGTCAGCGACCGGCCGCAACGTGACATCCCCACACCGCCACATCGGGCCACCGTCGAGCAACTCGTTGTCGGTGCTCTTGATACCGAAGGCCATGCGAACGTGCTCCGGCGGTGGTGCTGGTGTCAGGCTCACGACAGATCACGCTACCGCTTGCTCCCCACGCGAAGCGTCACCCCCGGCCGAGCAGAGCTGGGGCCACTGTGACGTCGGTGCGGACAGACCGCACCGACGTCACAGTCGGCGCAACCCGGTCAGTAGCTGGGCAGGCTCGGGTCGATGTTCTTCACCCAGGAAAGCACACCGCCGCCGACGTGCACCGCATCGGAGAAGCCCGCGTGGTGCAGCGCGGCGAGTGCCTCCGCGGAGCGGCCCCCTGACTTGCAGTGCAACACGATCGGCTTGTCCTGCGGCAGCTCCGCGAGCGCCTCACCCGAGAGGATGCGGTCCTTCGGGATCAGCACCGAACCGGGGATCTTGACGATCTCGTACTCATGGGGCTCACGAACGTCGATGAGCTGGAAATCGTCACCGGAGTCGATCTTCGCCTTGAGCTCCTCCACCGTGATCGTGTGCCCGGCGGCCGCGGACTGCGCCTCGTCGGAAACCACACCGCAGAAGGCGTCGTAGTCGATCAGCTCGGTGATCTTCTCGCCCTCCGGATCCTTACGGATCTTGACCTGCCGGTAGGTCATCTCCAGCGCGTCATACACCACCAGCCGACCGAGGATCGGCTCGCCGATACCGGTGATCAGCTTGATGGCCTCGTTCACCATGACCGACCCGATCGACGCGCACAGCACGCCGAGTACGCCGCCCTCCGCGCACGAAGGCACCATTCCGGGTGGTGGCGGCTCCGGGTAGAGGTCGCGGTAATTCAGCCCAAGGCCGTCGGGCGCATCCTCCCAGAACACGCTGACCTGGCCCTCGAAGCGATAGATCGAACCCCATACGTAGGGCTTGCCCAGCAGCACCGCCGCGTCGTTCACCAGGTACCTGGTCGCGAAGTTGTCGGTGCCGTCAAGGATCAGGTCATAGTCCCGGAAGATGTCGAGTGCATTGTCACTGGAGAGGTGCACCTCGTGCAGGTTGACCTGGATCAGCGGGTTGATCTCGGCGATGGACTCCTTCGCCGATACCGCCTTGGACTTGCCGACATCGGACTGGCCGTGAATAACCTGGCGCTGCAGGTTGGATTCGTCCACCTCATCGAAGTCAATGATGCCGAGCGTGCCGACACCGGCCGCGGCCAGGTACAGCAACGCGGGGCTACCCAGGCCGCCTGCCCCGACCACAAGCACCTTGGCATTCTTCAGCCGTTTCTGACCGATCATCCCCACATCGGGGATGATCAGGTGCCTGCTGTAGCGCTCGACCTCTTCCTTTGTCAGCCCGGCGGCTGGTTCCACCAGCGGCGGCAGCGACATGTGGCCTCCTGTGTTTTCCCGGGACGCCCGCACCCGGATCAAGGGTGAGGGTGAGACTCTCCCGCTCTACTCTTCCTCATACGGCTATAACCACAGCGGCTGCCCGTCTCATCCACGAGTCGCACAACTCTCAGAATATGGGACTACTTCGGTGTTCCTGGAGGTCCCAGCACCGGCCACGCGTTGGGCTTGCAAACCTTGCCGTCAGCGGGCACCGCGCCTGCGTTGCTCGGATCGGCCTGGTTGAGCTTGTACACGTAGTTGTCAGACACTCCGAACGTCTGCTGCATCATCACCGGGGCCAGCCCGCCATCGGTGGTGCACCCCACATGGTGCTGGCCAAGCGCATGGCCGACCTCATGGTTGATCGCATACTGCCGGTAGGTACCGAGGTCGCCGTTGAACGCCTTCGCGCCGCGAACCCACCTGGCGAGGTTGATCACGACCTTGCCCTTGGCGGAGGTGTAACAGGAGCTCTCGAAGCGGATCTGCGCGCCACACAGCTGGTGCACCGTGTCCGGGCTGGTCAGGGCCACCTGGAAGTCTGCATTGCCCGCGCCGTCGACGCGCTGCAACCGGACCGAGCCGTCACCGACCCAGCTCCTCGGATCGGACAGTGTGGCCTGCACCATCTTGGCGAAAGCGACGTCCCCGCCGTACGGCGCGGGGTTGACACCGTCCTCCACCGCCACCGTGTACTTGTGCAGCGGCCCACCCTTGCCGACCACAGGGCCTGACCCAGCCACGACGTGCCAACTGCCTGTGCCGTGCCGGGTGAACGGACCTCCTGGTGGAAGTGCCGCGGTGTTCGCCGTCAGGTCGACAGTGGCGGCCGGTCGTTCGCTGACAATCGGGGCCACTCCCACCGCAGCCTGCGGGCTTGCCGCGCTGGCGTCACCCGCGCCACCGCGCACCGACTGCACCACCACCAGGACCGTCAAAGCCGCCAGTATCGGTACCGCATACAGTCGCCAGCCGTAGATGCGCCCGGCACCTGCCAGCCGCCCGCGCAGCGATTTACCCGCAGGTCGGCGCGGGGGTCGCCTCAGGGCACGCGACCTGCCAGGTCGCCTGGCGGCGGAGAGCGGCTCACGAGCGGAACCTGGGCGTGGTGACGACCGGTAGGTCAGCACCCGCTGTTGCCCCGTATGGCGTACGCTCACCCGCCCAGCCTGCCACATCCGGTGCCCTGCCACTCATAGCCCGGCGCTGCTGCGGCATGTCGCCACGGGTGCCTGGCGATAGCTACCAGGTGCCCTCCGCGACCGCTTCCCACATGCCTAGCACCGCCCGTGCCACGTGCACCGGCCGCTCCATCTGCGCCACGTGCCCGGTATTCGGCAACACCAGCAACCTACCGCGACGCAATGAGCGCACGGTGCGTACCGCCTTGCGCACACTGATGAGGCGATCGCGGTCACCCCAGAGGACCAGCGTGGGCGCCTCGACGCGCCGCAACAACTGCCACGGCGAATCCGGGCCCGGCACCAGCCAGGCCCGGAACATACCTACGGTCGCCAGCCCCAGCGCGCGAGCCACCCATGGCATGCCGTCGCGCTCCGCGAATTCCGTCACCGCCTCCTGCCAGCGAGCCGCGGAAACCGCCTGCGGATCGGCGAAGCAGAGCCGCTTGAGCTGGTCGAGCCGCTGCTGCGGGGTCATCGTCTCGATGCTGCGGCGAAAGCGGTGACCAATCACCGGCAGGTAGCACAGCGGCAGCCTCGGATCGGACATCCGTCTCGGGTCCGGTCGCAGATCGGGTACCGCTGGTGACACCAACGTGAGGGTGCGCACCAGGTCCGGACGCCGCACAGCCACCAGCACGGACGTCAGCCCACCCAGCGAGTTGCCGAGCAGGTGCACCGCCGAGCCACCCAGTTTCTCGATCGCCGCGATCACGGCGTCTGCCTGCGCCACGGGAGTGAACGAGTACCAGCGCGGTGGCTCGGATTGGCCGAAGCCAGGCAGGTCGACGGCGATCCCCTCGGCGTGCTCACGAAGTTGCCCGGCGAGATCCGTCCAGTTCATCGCGGAGCCACCAAGGCCGTGCACGAACAGCGCGCGCACCGTGCCTGCGCGCGGGCACGGGGTTTCCCGAACGCTGAGCCGCAGTCCACCTGCCACGATGACCCGGCACGGCCACACGCCGCCATCCCCGTCGATCGGGGGCAGTGCAACCGTCGATCGCGGCACCGCCCGCAACGCCATGGGAGCGCTCCGGCGCGGGAAGCGCGGCGGTGACCCATCCATCGTTACGCCCATCGCTCCAGGATGCACGCACCCCCGGCCGGTACCCAAGTGCCGCTACCGGCGGGTAGGGTCAGACATCCCGGCCGTGATGGCAATCCCGCCACGGTCGAGTGATGCAGGGACACCGGAGGTCACGTGACCGAGACGATCGGGCGTCCCGCAAGACACAGGAGGACAGATGACGGATCTCGCGCACACGCCGCGCGGCATACGGCTACCGAGAACGGCTCGGCGGGCTCAGCTACTGGCCGCCGCGCAAGACGTATTCGTAGCCAATGGATACCACGCGGCGGCGATGGACGAGATCGCGGAGCGGGCCGGCGTCAGCAAGCCTGTCCTCTACCAGCACTTCCCCGGAAAGCTGGAGCTGTACCTCGCGCTGCTTGAGACGCATGTCGACGAGCTGACCCAACGGGTACGCGAGGCCATGCAGTCCACCACCGACAACAAGATGCGGGTGCAGGCCGCGGTGCGGGCCTACTTCGACTTCGTCGACTCCGACGGCCAGGCATACCGGATGGTGTTCGAGTCCGACCTGCGCGGTGAACCCGCGGTGCAGAACGCAATCGACAGGGCCACCACGGTCAGTGTGAAAGCCATCACGGAGACGATCACTGCGGACGCCGGGCTCGATACGGAGCGGGCTCGGATGCTGGCACTCGGGCTGGTCGGTATGTCCGAGGTCAGCGCGAGGGCCTGGCTCGACGCGGACCGGCGGATCCCGAAGGACGAGGCGGTCGCGCTGATCTCCACGCTCGCCTGGCGTGGCATCGGCGCGGGTTTCCCGCTTTACCACCCTTCGTAGTGCCGTCAGAGCGTACCGTCACTTTCCCAGCAGCGCTGACCTGCGCCAGATGCGCTTTCCTAGCCCACCGACCAGGCCTGCCTCGTCGAGGAACCCGAGGATCCGCTCACCCCAGTAACCCATCGTCCGCTTGAAGTGCGGGTTTTCCCTGGCTTGCCTGCGCGCTTGCCTGGGATTGAGGCCAACCGCCCGATACGCCTGCGGGCTGATCAACTCGTCCGCGATCGCGTATGCGACGACCGCGGTACTGAAGCGGTAGTAGGCCCGCCTGATCGGGCCGCAACCTGCCATGCCCCGCACGATCTCCTCCCGTGCGAAGGTGACGTGCCTGGCTTCCTCAAGCACGTGGATCCGGTTGACCATCCGTATCAGTGGCTGGATCTGCGCGTCGGCCATGTTGTCGCGCTGCATCCGGTCAAGGATCTCCTCCGCGACCAGGATCGCCGCGTAGCGAGCAGGCCCACGGGCGATCAGCGGCAGGAACCTGGCGAGGTACTTGGTGTCGCGGCGCGGCCCGTATGCCGGCACGCCCACCCGTTTGATGAACTTCGCGAACATGGTGGAGTGCCGGCATTCGTCCGCGATCTCAGTCAGCGAGAACTGCACCCGTGCGCTGGTCGGATCCCCGGAGTAGACATCCTTGAGTAGCATCTGCATCAGCAGCACCTCGAACCAGATGCCGATGCTGGCGATGCTGGCGATCTCATGCTTGCCGAGTTCGATGCGCTGCTCCGGCGTCATCGTCTCCCACAGTGGCGTTCCGTAGAGGGAGATACGGTGCTCCGGCTGGTAGACCTTGTCCGCGAGCAACGGAGCATCCCAGTCGATATCGACTTCGGGGTCGTAGAATTTCCCCGCGGATGACTTCAGCAGCCGCTCCGCGGTCTTCTCCTGGTCACTTGACTTGGCCACCGCGACCGCACGCGTCATGATGTCTCTCCTCCATCTCACGAGTCACTGCTGTTACCTACAGCTGCTGTTACTTGAGGTAACAGTTACTTCTGGTAGCATGACGCCCATGGGCAGTCATGTCAAGCACAGCAGCAAGCGCTCGGCAAGCACGGGTGATGCCCGACGCGACAGGTGGAGTGCACATCGGCTGGAGCGCAGGGCGGAACTGGTGGATGCCGCACTTCGCGCGCTCGCGGTGCACGGCCCTGACCTCGGCATGGATGACGTGGCGAACGAGGCAGGCGTCACCAAGCCGGTGCTCTACCGGCACTTCACCGACAAGGCAGACCTCTTCCTCGCGCTGGGCAAGCACGGCACCGGGATCCTCTTCGAGCGGCTGATTCCCGCGATGAATGCCGAGGAAGCACCGGTACCTCGCATCCGCAAGGCACTCGACGCCTTCTTCTCGGTTATCGAGGAATACCCGAACCTATACCGGGTGCTGGTGCGCCGCTCGTTCCTCGATCGGCAGGTCGAGGACGACCCCGTCACCGAGGACAAGGAGTTCATCGCCGCCGCGCTGACCACGTTGCTCGGCGACTACATGCGCGCCCTCAATCTCGATTCCGGCGCCGCGGAGCCGTGGGCGTACGGCATCGTCGGCATGGTGCAGAACGTCGGCGACTGGTGGCTGGAACGTCGGTCGATGAGCCGCGACAGCGTGGTCGAGTACCTCACCCAGATCATCTGGGCGGCCATCGACGGGCTGGTGCGGCAACAGGGCATCGTGATCGACCCGCACAAACCACTGGAGCTGAACAAGGTCGTGCGACTGAGCGCGGCGGGCGACAAGGCGGCCGACGCCGGTTAGGGAGCACCGAAATGAGCACGCAGCAGCACGACGATGACGGATACACCGGGCAGGCGACACTGGTGGTCGGCGAGCGCGAGATCACAGTCGAGGTACAACTGCGCGGCCACTTCCAGCCGATCGACGGCTACTACCGCTGGTACGGCCGGATCGCCGCGAACCAGGAGCTTTCGGAACTTCTCGGCGGCTCGAAGCGGGCGGCGACACTGCGCACGCCGCATGGCCAGGCCGATGGCCAGCTTTCCGACCCTGACCCGTGGGACCGCTACCGAATCATGGGCACCAGCACGCCACCGTTCGCGGTACCAACCACACTCGAAGACCTGGAGCCGCTGCGCTGACACGCGGCATGGTCAGCCGCCGACGTTGAATCCCACCCGCCGGGAATCGGCGGGACCGATCTCGACGTAGGCGATGCGCGCGGAGGGCACCAGCACCTGGCGGCCCTTGTCGTCGGTCAGCGTGAGCGTGCCCTTGATGTCCTTCAACGCATCGGCGACCAGCCCCGCGATCTCCTCCGGCGACTGGGCACTCGTCACGAGCAGTTCCCGCGGTGACTCCGCCACGCCGATCTTGACCTCCACGCTGACCTCCACCTCGGTACCGCTGTTTGGCGATGCTGACAATCAGGCTAGCCGAGCGAGTGCCCCTGGCGACGCGCAGGCTCAGCGCAGGCCCAACGCCCGCATCCGCTTCATATGCCCCTGTTGCAACCTTCGGAACAGGCTGGCGATTCCGGAGAGATCACCGGAACCAATCACGATCAACTCGGCGAGGCTGTCCCGCTCCGCGACGACGTACTGCGCCTGGGTCATGGCCTCGCCGAGCAGCCGTCTGCCCCACAGCGTGAGCCGGTCCCGCAGCGTTGGATCCTCAGCGCACGCGGCCTTCACCTCCCGCTCGGCGAAAGCGGCGTGTCCGGTGTCCGCCAGCACGGCAAGCACCAGTTCCTGGGTCTCGGCATCCAGCCATGCCGCGAGCTCCCGGTAGAGGTCTGCCGCGAGCCCGTCCCCCAGATAGGCCTTGACCAGCGACTCCAGCCACGACTTTGGCGCGGTCGAGCCGTGCCAGTCGTCGATGTGAGCCACGAAGGGCGCCATCGCCTCGGCGATCGTAACGCCGTGAACGGCGAGATGCCGTTCCAGCATCCCGTAATGGCCGATCTCGGCGGCCGCCATCTCCGAGAGCGCTGCCCTGCCGGGCAGCGTGGGTGCCTGACGGGCGTCCTCCGCCATCCGGTCGAACGCCGAAAGTTCGCCGTAGCCG
>JBOHEL010000049.1:0-16991 GCA_050700995.1 Sciscionella sp.
CGATCAGCACGCCGTACAAACGCTGGATGAACTGCTGAAACGGGTTGTGCGCTGCCAGCAGCCGGACGATGACGGGATCAAACTGCAGGGTGCTGGCCACCCCGCGGCGTTTAACTGCCAATTCGATCACTCCGTCGAGGAGCAATTCGCGGGCCCGCGGCTGGTTTTGTTCGGCTTCAGCCGCCTCTAGCGCCTCCTCCAGGCCACCGAGCTCACGCTCGGTGAGCGCGATGACAATCTCTTCTTTGGTCTTGAACTGGTGATAGACCGCGGCTTTGGTCACCCCGATCTCGTCGGCAATCATCTGTAGCGATGTCCCGCCCACATTGTTCTCGCCGATCAGCTTCAGCGCGGCATCGAGGACACGGGTCTGGGCGGCGCTGCGGGTGATGAAACGGAATCCGCTATCAGCCTTCGGAGCAACCACACCATAAGGGTAGCCGATCGGCTATCGAACCTGTGCTCGTCGGGACGGCCTGCTACCGGTGTTCGGCCGCAAGTCGATCGATTGGGGTCCCCGCGACCAGCCGGTCCAGGGTCGCGATCATGGTTGCGCATTCGCGTGCGGGGTGTTCGGCCGGGCAGTTCAGCGCATGGGTCAGAAAGGTCTGCGCCATCTGCGCCTGCGCGATCACGTCATCCAGCTCGGCGATCTGCTGCCGAACGACCTCGCGCCATTGCGGGCTGGGGGCGTCGAGGACGGCGGCTGCGGTCTGCAGGGGCAGGCCCAGCCGGTGCACGATTTTGATGAACGCCAGACGGCGTAGCTGCTCTGCGCTGTACATCCGTTTCCCGGCGTGACGCGCGGTTGGGCACACCAGCTTGCGCTCGTCGTAATACCGCAGCGCCGAAGCGCTCATCCCGAGCCGAGCTGCGGCTCGTCCGATCGGAATCAGGTCCATTCGGTCATTTGACTTCAAGCCGAGTTGAAGCTGCAAGGTAGACCGATGAACACTTCGCCAGCTCGGCCAGTCAACCATCACGCCGACCATCGCGGTTTCGGCGGCGTGACCGGATTGATCGCGGGGCTTGTCATGCTCATGGCCGGGGGTGCTCGCGCACGCCTGGCCGTCGACGTGGCGTCGGTGTCGGGCGCAGACCGCGTCGTCGACATCGGTTGCGGGCCAGGACGTTCCGTCAGAATTGCCGCGCGTCGCGGCGCCGCCGTGATCGGCGTCGATCCGGCGTCGGTGATGCTGCGGCTCGCCCGCATCTGCACCCGCGACCACCCGGCGATTACCTGGTCGCAGGGCGCGGTGGAGACCCTGCCGGTGCCGGATGGTTGGGCCACTGTGGTGTGGTCGATCGCGACCGTGCATCATTGGCGAGATGTCACCGCGGGCCTCGCGGAGGTGCGCCGAGTGCTCGCGCCCGGCGGGAGGTTTTTGGTGGTCGAACGCCAGGTGCATGCGGATGCCACCGGCCTGGCCAGCCATGGCTGGACTGAACACCAAGTGCAATCGTTTGCGGCTGCTTGCCGTGCGGCGGGCTTTGACGCGTTGCGCATCGACCGGCGCAGCTGCGGTCGGCATGTCGTATGGATAGTTCAAGCTCGCCGGCCTTAAGCACCACTCATTGGCGGCTGTGGTGCGGGGGCCAGCAGCTGTTCGGCCGCGGTGTAGGGATCGTCGTGCCCCTCGGCGACCGATGCGGCGAGCCGGTCGAGATCCGCGTGAGTCCGTAGCCGGGTTTGCGCCAGGGACAGGATCTGGGCACGTGCGCGAGCCAACCGGCGAGCCGGGTTATCGGCGCGGTGGTGAGCGTCGATCGCCTCCATCAACTCCGAGAGGCCTTCACCTTTAGCGGCGACGAGGCTGATGATCGGGGCTTTGGTTTCGGCGCGCAGGTCGCGGATGGTCTGCGCGGCGCCGTCCCGGTCGGCTTTGTTGACCACCACGATGTCGGCAACCTCCAGCAGGCCCGCTTTGGCGGCCTGGACCGCATCACCGGCGCCGGGATTGAGGATGACCACGGTCGGGTCGGCCACCGCGGCGATCTCGATCTCGGACTGCCCCACACCGACGGTCTCCAGCAGGACCACGTCATAGCACAGCGCCCCGAGCAGCCGGATGGCCGCGGGAACAGCCGCGGCGAGACCGCCCAGATGGCCCCGGGTCGCCACCGAGCGGATCAGCACGTCGGAGTCGTTGATATGCCGGGTCATTCGGATCCGGTCGCCGAGCAACGCACCACCACTGAACGCCGACGACGGGTCAACGGCTAGCACCGCCACCCGCAACTCCCGCTGCCGATACGCCCCCACCACCGCCGCGATCGTCGTCGATTTACCCGCGCCCGGCGGCCCGGTGACGCCGACCACCCGCACCGATGACGGGCCGACGCTGGCCAGCACCTCGTCGCGACCCTCGCCTTCCACCAGGCTGAGCAACCGGCCCGCGGCCCGTTGGGAACCGTTACGCGCGGCGTCGATCAGATCAGCGACGGTCATCTAACGATCATGGCGCGGCGACATCGATGACCGTCGCGGAACCCATCCCGCCGCCCGCGCACATCGCCGCGACCCCGAACCCGCCGCCGCGCCGGCGTAGTTCATGTACCAGCGTGACCAGCATCCGTGCTCCGGTGGCCGCCACCGGATGTCCCAGCGAGCAACCGCTGCCGCTGACGTTGACCCGGTCAGGATCCAGGTCGAGCAGTTTGACGGTGGCCACGCACATCGACGCGAATGCCTCGTTGATTTCGAACAGGTCCACATCCGAAAGCGAAAGATTTGCCCGCGCAAGAGCTTTCGGGATCGCCTCGACCGGCGCCAGCCCGGTCGCCGCGGGATCGACCCCCACCGACGCCCAGGCCCGCACCGTCGCCAATGCGGGCAGGCCCAACCGGTCGCTGGCGATGGTCAGCACCGCAGCGCCGTCGTTGGCGCCGCACGCGTTGCCGGCGGTGATCGAGAAGCCCTCGATCTCGGGGTGCAGCGGCTTGAGCGCGGCCAGCTTTTCCATGCTGGTGTCGCGGCGCGGATGCTCGTCGACCGCGAACAGGCCGTGCGGCGTCTCGATCGGGACGATTTCCTCTTTGAAGCGACCTTCGTCGATCGCGGCGATCGCGTTGCGGTGCGACCGCAGCGCCCAGGCGTCCATCTCCTCGCGACTGACCCCGGCGGCCACCGCGGCATTCCACCCGACCGTGATCGACATGTCCATGTTCGGCGCGTCGGGCCGGTCGGGATGAGTCGGCGGGAACCAGTCGACCCACTCACCGTCGACCTGCAGTCGTGATCGCGGCGAGGTGGAAGCCGAGTTCACACCCCCGGCGATGATCAGTTGATCCATTCCCGCTCGCACGCTTGCCGCCGCGCTCTGCACCGCCGCCTGACCGGCCGCGCAATGCCGGTTGTTGGCCAGACCGGGGACCGACTCGAGCCCCGCGGTGATCGCGGCATGGCGGGCCAGCACACCGCCGCCGTAGAGGCCCTCGCCCAGGATCACGTCGTCGACCAGGGCCGAATCCAGGCCCGCTGCGGCTTCCGAAACCACATGATGTGCCAGCTCGTACGCGGTGGTGTCGCGCAGCGTTCCCTTCCGGGCGGTGCCGATGGGCGTACGCAGTGCGGACACAATGACGGCTTCAGGCACGGTGTTCTCCAATTCGGCAAACAGCGACCCGGCTCGGGCTCAGCGACATGAGAACACTATTCTCTCAGTTTGAGAGTATGAGTTGCAAGAAGGGAAACACCGATGCAGATCAGTGGTAGTTCGGCGATCGTCGTCGGCGGCGCCGGCGGCCTGGGCGAGGCCACGGTGCGCCGGTTGCACGCCGCCGGCGCCAAGGTCGTCGTCGCCGATCTGGCCGACGACAAAGGCAAGGAGCTGGAGAACGAGCTCGGGGCCCGCTATGTGCGTACCGATGCCACCAACACCGACGACGTCCAGGCGGCATTAGCGGAGGCGGAATCGCTTGGCCCGCTGCGTATCTCGGTGGACGCGCATGGCGGTCCGGCGAGCGGCGGCCGGCTGGTGGGCAAGGACGGCACACCGTTGGACCTGGACGGGTTCAAGACCACCATCGACGTCTACCTGACCGGGGTGTTCAACGTGATGCGCCTGGCCGCCGCGGCCATGGCGCGACAGGAGCCGGTCGACGGAGCGCGCGGCATGATCATCAACACCGCGTCGATCGCGGCCTACGAGGGGCAGATCGGTCAGCTGCCATACGCGGCGGCCAAAGGCGGCGTCGTCGGCATGACCCTGGTCGCCGCGCGCGACCTGTCCCCGTTGGGCATCCGCGTGGTCACCATCGCTCCCGGCACGTTCCTGACGCCGGCCTACGGCAAGGCCGGTGACCAGCTGGAGGCGTACTGGGGCGCGCAGGTGCCCTACCCCAAGCGGATGGGCCGGCCCGCCGAGTACGCCACCTTCGTGCAGAGCATTTGCGAAAACGATTACCTCAACGGCGAGGTCATCCGGCTGGACGGCGCGCTACGGTTCCCGCCGACGTGAGCCGTTCCGCGCGCCGAGCGTAAACCCAGCTTCACAGTGGACGCCGGGCATGAAACCAGCTTCACGTTCGAGGGGCGGGGTCAGCCGATTAATTCTTGCCGGCGGTCAGCTTGGTGACGATCGAGCGGAAATCCTCGGTCTGGAAGGACTCCTTCTCGGCGGTCAGCGCGAAGTCCAGCGTGGCCAGCACGGCGCGCTCGAGGTGAACGTTGAGCACCCGTTTGGTGCTCTCGACCGCCTGCTGAGGCAGTTCCATGATCCGCTTGGCGGCCGCCATCGCCTCAGCTACCGGATCGTCGGCGATGTGGTTGGCGAGTCCGAGTTCGACGGCCCGCTCGGCGGAGATACGGGCGCCGGTCAGTGCGTACTCCTTGGCCAACAGCAAGCTGATGTGCAGCGGCCAGGTCAATGGTCCGCCGTCGGCGGCCACCAACCCCACCTGCACATGCGGATCAGCCAGGTAGGCGTCTTCGGCGATGTAGACGATGTCGCTCAGCGCGACCAGGCTGCAGCCGAGTCCAACGGCTGGACCGTTGACCGCTGCCACCACCGGCACTCGGCACCGGGCCATGCCCAGCACGATCTCGCGTCCGTCCGCGATGGTCTTGGCGCGAAGGTCGGCGTCGCGCCCCAACTCGGCGAGATACGCGAAGTCCCCGCCGGCCGAGAAGGCCCGGCCGCTGCCGGTGAGCACCGCGGCCCGTGCCTCGCGGTCGTCGCTCAACCGCTGCCAGAGCCGCGCCAGCCCGTTGTGCAGGCTGTCGTTGACCGCATTGAGCGCGTCGGGCCGGTTGAGCGTGATGATCCGCAGCGGCCCTTCGGCCCGGACGTCGATTTCCTCGGGCATGTCGTACACGTCAGGCTCCCAATCCCAAGATTCGCGAGGCGATGATGTTCTTCTGGATCTGCGATGTCCCGCCCATGACGCTTTGCGCGCGGCTATACAGATAGGCGCTGAGCAGCCCGGGGTCGTCGACGCCGCCGACGGCCAGCGCGGCGTGGCCGACCGACTGCTCGACCCACGTCATCAGCAGCTTGTCCAGCGATCCGCCCGACCCGTGCGTGACGCCGTCGAGTTGTTCGGAGAGCCGCCGCCGAACGTGATGGGTCAGCATCTCGGTTTGCACCACCGCCCAGGCCAGTTCGGGGGACGCGGGGCCGGCGGTGCGCGCGGCCAGCTCATGGACGAGCTTTCCGTAGCGGGCCGCGTAGCCCAGCGTGGAGGGTTCGCGTTCGTGTCCGACCACTGTCATGGCAAGCGCCCAGCCCTCGCCCGGGGCGCCCACCATCTGGTCCGCTGGCACCGTCGCGCCGTCGAAGAACACCTGTCCGAATTCGGTGGTAACGCCGTTGATCATTCGCAGCGGACGCTGTTGCACCCCTGGCTGTTTCATCGAGATGATGAACGCAGATATGCCGCGGTGGCGTTTGGCGTCAGGATCGGTGCGGGCCAAGAGCAAACACCAGTCGGCGACGTCGGAGTAGCTGGTCCAGATCTTGTGTCCGTGCACGACGTAGCGCTCACCCTCCCGGGTGGCGGTGGTCGTCAGCGACGCGAGATCCGAGCCGGCGCCGGGCTCACTGAAGCCCTGGCACCACCGCTCGGTGCCGTTGATCATGCCGAACAGGAACCGATGGCACAGCTCCTTGCTGCCGTGCCGGCTCAGACCCGCGACAAGGTAGCCGAGGCTGGGCCGGGGCGGAGCGCCGGCACGCGCCAGCTCTTCGTCGAGAATGACGTCGTAGACCGGCGGCAGTTCCTGACCGCCGTACTCCCGCGGCCAGGACAAGCCGAAGAAGCCGCCCTCATACAGCGCGCGATGCCATTCGCCCTGCCGGGTCCAATACTCGTCGCCTGAACTCGGAAACTCCTTGGCGTGCACTAAAAGCCACGACCGCAGCCGGTCCCGGAAGGCTGCTTCGTCAGGCGAATCACGGAAGTCCAACGTCGATCTCCTCCAGCTTGACGGGCCACAGTTCGGTGGATGTCAGCGCACGCCGCAGGTAGACATGCGCCAGGCACTCCCAGGTATTGCCGATGCCGCCGTGTACCTGCACAGCGGTCTCACCCACGGTTCGCGCTGCCCGCGCGCAATAGAGCTTCGCGACGCGGGCGGCCCGAATCGCCTCGACCGGGGTGAGCTGGTCAACCGCCCAGGCGGCATGCCGCAGGACACTGACCGATCCTTCGATCAGGGCCAGACTTTCGGCCAGCAGGTGGGCGACGGCTTGATAGGAGCCGATCGACTTGCCGTACTGCTCACGGATTTTCGCGTAACCACAGGCGAGAGCGTGGGCGCCGCACGCCGTTCCGACCAGGTCTGCCGAAGTGGTGACCAGCGCGAGCGCGAGCCAACGTCCGGCGACGTCGGCGTCCACCTCGCCGACGGCGACCGCTCTTCCCACAATTTCGGTGTTGGCTCTGGTCAGATCCGCGCCGGCACGGACTGCGCCCAAATCGGCGGCCAAGACCGTTGTACCGCGAAGGGCCAACGCGCGCTGATATCCCCGCGCGTCGGTCGCGTGCTCACCGACTGCGATCGTCGAGCCCCGGCCTTCGATGCCGACATGCCGGGCCAGATCGTCGGCCAGGACCGGCCCGAGAAACGGCGCATCCACCAATCCGCGGCCGAACTCCTCGGCGACGATGGCAACTTCGACGCCGGAGGCCCCGTCGGAACGCAGCGATCGCCAGCCCGTCGTCTCGATCTGCTTGTCCAGCCGCGCGATTCGATTGTCATCGGCGAGGTCCTGGACCGATCCCGGGCCCAGGTCGTCGGCCAGTTTGGCGGCGGCATCGCGCAATTGTCGCTGCTCAGCAGTCAGACGTACATCCATAGCGCTCCTTTAGCACTCGGCGTAGCACCTTGCCGGAAGGCAACCGAGGTATTTCGGCCACGAACATCACGCGGCTCAGGCGTTTGTAGGACGCGAGCCGCTCAGCCACCCGTGCGGTGAGTTCGGCGGCGTCGACCGGCGCGCGGGTTGCGACGGCGGCGACGACGGCCTCCCCGTCGACTCCGTCGGGGACACCGAACACCGCGCAGTCTTCGACGGCAGGATGACCGTGCAGCACGGCCTCGATTTCAGCGGGCGCGACCTGGAATCCGCGCACCTTGATCATCTCTTTGGACCGGTCCGTGATCCGCAACCACTCGCCGGTGTCGAGGTAGCCGACGTCGCCGGTGCGATACCACCCGTCGCACAGCGCTTCTCGCGTTGCCTCGCACGGCAGATAGCCGGCCATCAGCGACTCCGACCGCGCCTGGATCTCGCCGACCTCGCCCGCGCCGACCGGCTCGCCGGTCTGCAGCGACGCCACCCGCACCTGCACGCCGGGCACCGGCCGTCCGACCGAGTCGAGCCGGGCACCGTCAAGCGGATTGCAGGCGATGACCGGTAGTTCGGTAGTGCCGTAGGCGGGCACCCAGCCGATGCCGGTTCGTCGGGTCACGGTTTCGGCGACGCTTTGGCTGACCGGTGTCGCGCCCCACATGATGAACCGCAACGACGAGAGGTCGTAGGACTCAAGCCGCGGGTGCGAGGCGATGGCCAGCGCGATGGGCGCGACGGCCATCTCGACGGTGATTCGATCGGCCTCGATGTGCTGCAGCATGCGGTCGATGTCGAACCGACGATGGAGCCGCATCCAGACGCCGGTCTGCAGTGCCGTGACGATGTTGAGCAGGCCGAGGATGTGCGCCGGTGGCGTGGCGATCTGGATTCGGTCGCGGGAGGTCAAACCCAGCGCGTCGCGCCAGTGGCGCACGGCGGCGTGCAACGACGCGTGGGTGTGCCGGACGGCCTTGGGCAGACCGGTCGTGCCCGAACTGAACGCCAACAGCGCATCCGCATCCGGCGGCGGCGCGCCGAACGCCGGTTCGCCGGGCGCGATCGGCTCGTCAATATGCAGCATCGACATCTGCTCCGCCAGCACCGGGTGGTCGCCGACGGCGTGGCCCGGATTCGTCAACGCCAGCGCGTGCTCGACCTCGTCGCGCTTCCAGGCGGGGCTGATGAGCACGACGGTCGCGCCCAGCCGCCAGATAGCATGCAGCGCCATGACGAACTCGGGACGGTTGGACGCCATCAACGCCACCCGCTCGCTGGCCCTCACGCCGCGCTTTTTCAGGGTGGCTGCCAGCCCGTCGGCCAGCGTGTCGAGTTGCGGCAGGCTGTAGTGCCGCTCCTCGAAGATGAGCGCGACGGGCTCACGTGACGGCGACCCGGACAGGGACATTGAGAACATCCTATCGTTTTGAGAGAATACTATTCTCTACAATGAAGAACGCAAGTGCGGAAGGTGCAGCCATGGCGGAACGCCACGTGTTCCAGCGGGCCACGGTGACCCGGATCATCAAGGAGACCGCCGACGCACGTACCTTCGTGCTCGCCCCACACGAACAGCCGTTTCCGTATCGCGCCGGGCAGTACTGCACATTTCGGGTGGCCGTCGACGGCCAGGAGCTGTATCGGTCGTATTCGATGTCGAGCGCGCCGGAGATCGACGCCGAGCTGATGACCACGGTCAAGCGGGTGCCCGGCGGCAAGGTCTCGAACTGGATCATCGACAACGTGGTCGAGGGTGACGAGCTGACCATGACCCGAGCCGCGGGAACCTTCTGTTTGAGCGCGACCTCGGTGCCGTTGCTGGCGTTTGCCGGCGGTAGCGGTGTCACGCCGATCCTGTCGTTGGCCAAGAGCGCATTGGCGACCACCGACCGCTCGGTGCGGATCCTGTGCGCCGACCGGGACCGGGCATCGGTGATCTTCGATGCCGTTATGGATGAGCTCGTCGAGCGTCATCCCGACCGGTTGTCGGTGCGACGCCATATCGACGCCGAGCAGGGGCTGCTGGACGCTGATGTCGTCCGGCACTTTGTGGGCGCCGATATTGACGCGGACAACTATGTGTGCGGTCCGGAGGGATTCATGGCCGTGGTGCGCTCCGCGCTGCCCGGCCCTGGACGTGTGTTGGTCGAAGACTTCGATCTTTCGCCACAAGTCAAAAGGGCCCCGTCGGAAGCCGTCGACGGAGCCGACGGGGCCGAGGTGGACGGCACGGTGACTATCCACCTCAAGCGCAAGAAGGCGTCGGTGCCGCGGGTCGCCGGCGAAACGCTGCTGGAGAGCGCGCGGCGGGCCGGACTGGCGCCGCCGTTCAGTTGCGAGGCCGGCAATTGCGGAACCTGCATGGCGAGGCTCACCGAGGGCAGCGCCACTATGCGGGCCAATGACGCGCTCGATGACGACGAGGTCGCCGACGGCTACATCCTGACGTGCCAGGGCGTACCCGATACGCCGTCGGTGACTGTGCATTACGAGTGACCCTGCACCGCACGGGTTTCCACTGGAACTAGGGTACTTTACGTCTCGCGGTGTATGCTCATTTAGTGAGATGACTAACTTAGCGCTCGACGCACCGGCGCGACTGGGCAAAAGGGAGCGGTTGGTAGCTGCCGCGTGCGAGCTGGTACATCAGCAAGGTATTGCGCGGACCACGCTCGCAGACATCGCCCATGCGGCCGACGTGCCGGTGGGCAACGTGTACTACTACTTCAAGACGAAAGACGACATCGTCGCCGCCGTCGTGCAAGAGCGGGTAAGCCAGATCGAATCAGCAATTGCCGCGTTGGACCGCCAACATCGCAGCCCCAAGGCTCGACTCAAGGGTCTGGTCCGCCTTTTCGCCGAACAGGCAGACTCAATCGCCGACTACGGCTGCCCCCACGGGACGCTGTGTTTGGAGCTGGCCAAGCGGGCCGTAGGATCGGACCCGCTCGCGGCCCGGCCGATGCAGATTCCACTCAGCTGGGCCGAGCAACAGTTCCGCACCATGGGGCGACGCGATGCCTACGGCCTGGCGGTCGAGCTGCTGGCCTCCTATCAGGGCAGCGCAGTTCTCGCCAGCGCGCTCGGACAACCCGAGCTCATGACCGGCCAAGTCCGACGTCTCGAAAAATGGATCGAGGCATTCCACACGTGAAAGGCCTTAGCCGGGAACGACTTTGGCCGAAGAAGAGGATCCCAATCATGACCGAGCTTTCTGCGTTCGCTGATCTCTTGTCGCTCGATCACGGGCTTTGTGTGTTCAGCACTTTGCGCGCCAATGGCAGTATCCAGTCGTCGCTGGTCAACGCCGGGGTCTTGCAACACCCACTGACGGATGTGCCTGTGGTCGGACTCGTGGCCATCGGGGGTGGCCGCAAGCTGCGCAATCTCCGCGCCGATCCTCGAGCCACGATCGTCGCCAAGTCGGGCTGGCAATGGGCCGCCGTCGAAGGTTCGGCGCAACTCATCGGACCTGACGACCTCCACGCCGATGTGGATGACGAACGGCTCCGGCTGCTGCTTCGCGAGATCTTTACCGCGGCCGGCGGAACGCACGACGACTGGGACACCTACGACCGGGTGATGCGCGAGGAGCGCAGAACCGCTGTCCTTATTTCGCCCACCCGCGCCTACTCGAACCCGGCATGATGGCCGGACGCATGACCCGAGAGCAGGTCATCGCGACCTGTGCGGGCTTTCCCCAAGCTGTCAAGGACTATCCCTTCGGAGATGGCGTTGTCGTGTTCAAGGTAGCAGGCCACATGTTCGCTCTCGTCTCGCTCGATGGGGATCCCGGCAGCATCAACCTCAAGTGCGACCCAGACATTGCACTGGACCTGCGCGCCAGGCACCCGGCGGTTCACCCCGGCTATCACCAGAACAAGCGCCACTGGAACACCGTGGAATTGGACGGCTCGATAGTCGACGACGAGCTTCGAGAGATGATCGACCACTCATATGAGCTGGTGGTGAGCCAGCTCCCACGAGCGCAGCGAACCCGCATCTTCGGCTAATAGCTGATCCTCTGAAAGACCTCGACCCTGCGGGCCCGGCACGTGTCTTTCCTGAAGCGGACCGACCGGTGGCCTGCACTCGGTACGGTCAGTCGCCATCCTCGCCCAGCGTGGGCGGCGGTCGGTAGTCCGGCTGGTAGCCGGCGACGCGGATCGGGTTGCCGACCAGGCGGAAATCGCCTGCGGTGACGATGGTTTCCGGCGTGGCCTTAAGCGCTTCGGGCAGTGTTCGCACTGCTGCCGCAGGTACCCCCAGCGGACGCAGCCGAGTTTCCCAACCGGCCGCGGTGTCGGTCGCGAGCGCGGCGGTGACGACGGCGAGCACCTCGTCACGCCGTGAGACCCGTTCGGCCATCGTTTCGAAGCCGTTGATCTTCGCTTCGGCGGCAAAAGATTTCCAGAAACCGTCATGCGTGATGAACAGCGCCAGGTGGCCGGATGCCGTCGGGAAGATCTGCGCCGGAACGTAATACGAGTGCGCACCGAACGGTCGGCGTTGCGGCTCGGCGCCGTCGTTGAGGTAAGCGGATGCGTGGTAGTTGAGCTGGGACAGCATCACGTCGCGCAGCGACACGTCGACTTGGCCGCCACGGCCGGAAGTGATCTGCGCCAGCAGCCCGAATGCAGCCGCCAATCCCGTGGAGTTGTCCGCCGACGAGTAGCCGGGCAGCGTCGGCGGCCCGTCCGGCTCACCGGTGAGCGCGGCGATACCGGTGGCCGCCTGAATGACGTAGTCGAACGCCGGATCATCGCCGTTGTCCAAGCCGAAACCGGTGATCGCGACGCACACCACACGCTCGTTCCACCGTCGCAGCGCCTGGTAGGTCAGCCCCAGCCGATGGATCGCCGACGGTTTCAGATTCACCAGCAGCGCATGCGATTCGGCGACAAGCTCGCCCAGCTTGCGTTGACCCTCCCGCGAGTTCAGGTCCAAACAGATGCTGCCCTTGTTGCGGTTGAGGCTGGCGAAGTAGCTGTCGGAGACCCGCCGCGAGATCTCGCCGTCGGGCGGCTCGATCTTGGTGACCTGCGCGCCGAGGTCGGCCAGCAGCATGGTGGCGTACGGCCCGGCCAACATGGTGCCGACCTCGAGGATCTTGATCCCGGCCAGCGGCCCCTTCATCGCACTTCGGCGCCGAGCGCCGCGATGACTTCCCGGGTACGCCGTTTCGATGCGATCAGCTCGTCGCGGTTGTCGCCGATCGGCAGCAACCGCACCGACAGGTCGGTCACCCCGGCGTCGGCGAACCGGCGGAACCGCGCGAGGATTGCCTCCTCATCCCCGGCCGCGCAGATGTCGCCGACATCGCACGCGTCGCCGTACTCGAGCAGCCGCTGATAGTTCGGCGACACCTCGGCTTCCCCCAGGATTCGGTTGGCCCGCTCCCGGGCCGCGTCGACTTCGTTTGGCGCGCATAGGCAAACAGGTATTCCGGCGACGATACGCGGTGCCGGTCGACCCGCGTTGTCGGCGGCCTTGGTGATCCGTGGCGCGATGTGGTCCGCGATGGCCCGCTCGTCGGCCATCCAGAGCACCGTGCCGTCGGCGAACTCACCGGCGATGCCCAGCATCACCGGACCGAGCGCGGCGACGAGCACCGGCAGCGGAGCCACCGGACCGAGGTCAAGCGGGTTGTGCACGGTGAAGGTGTCGTTTTCCACGTCGACCGGCCCGGGCCCTTTCAATGCAGTGGCAAGCACCTCGAGGTAGTCGCGGGTGAACGCGGCCGGCCGCTCGTAGGGTAAACCGAGCATGTCGCGGATGATCCAGTGATGCGACGGCCCCACCCCGAGCGCCAATCTGCCGCCGGCGGCGGCATGGACGGATAATGCCTGGCGCGCCAACGCAATCGGGTGCTGGGCCTGTAGCGGCACCACCGCGGTGCCGAGCTCGATGCGGGTGGTGTGAGTTGCCATCAGCGCAACGGCCGTCAGCGCGTCGAAGTCGTTGGGCACCTGAGGTATCCAGGCGGTGTCCATGCCCGTGGCCTCGGCCCACTCGATGTCGTCGAGCAGTTTGGTGACCTTGCGGGTCGAATCGCCGCGCTCGGCGCCGATCATTACTCCGAGACGCACGGTTCCTCCACAGTCGGTTCGGGGCTGCCGGTAAGCGTGCGGATTTCCCGGACCAGAGCATCCAGCGGGGTCCCGGTCGGAAACACCGCCGCCGCCCCGGCGGCCAGCAGCTTGGGCACGTCCGCCTCGGGTATCGTCCCGCCGACGACGACCGCGATGTCGGCGGCGTCCGCCGCACGCAACGCCTCGATGGTCCGGGTGGTCAGCGCAAGATGGGCACCGGAGAGAATGCTCAGCCCGACGACGGCCACGTCTTCTTGCACGGCGATTGAGGCGATGTCTTCGATGCGCTGCCGGATGCCGGTGTAGATCACCTCGAAGCCGGCGTCCCGCAAGGTGCGGGCGACGATTTTGGCCCCGCGGTCATGTCCGTCGAGGCCGGGTTTGGCGACCAGGATCCGCGCCGCCATCTAAAACACCACCGGTTGCTCGAATTCGCCCCACACCGCTTTGAGCGCCGAGACCATCTCACCGACCGTGCAGTAGGCGCTGGCGCAGTCGATCAGCTTGGGCATGAGATTGTCGGCTCCCTCGGCGGCGCGAGACAGCGCGGCGAGGCTGGATTCTACTGCACCGAAGTCTCTTTCGGCCCGTACTTTGGACAGCCGCTTCAGCTGCAGATCACGTCCTTCAGCGTCGAGCTCGTAGGTGACGGTTTGTGGAGGCGGCTCGGGTGTGGCGAATCGGTTGACCCCGACCACCGGCCGTTCGCCCGACTCGATGTCCTGATGAATCCGATACGCCTCGTCGGCGATCAGGCCCTGTAGATAACCATCCTCGATGGCGCGGACCATCCCGCCGTGCTGCTCGAGGTCAGCCATGATCTCGATGATCCGGGCCTCGGTGGCGTCGGTCAGCGCCTCAACGAAGTAGGACCCCCCCAGCGGGTCTGCGACCCGGGCGACCCCGCTCTCGTGGGCCAGGATCTGCTGGGTGCGCAGCGCCAGCGTGGTGGATTCCTCGGTGGGCAGCGCAAATGGTTCGTCCCAGGCGGCGGTAAACATCGACTGCACGCCGCCCAGAACAGCGGCCATCGCCTCATAGGCCACCCGCACCAGGTTGTTCTGTGCCTGGGGGGCGTACAGCGACGCGCCGCCGCACACGCAGCCGAAGCGGAACATCGACGCCTTGTCGGTAGTGGCGCCGTAGCGTTCCCGCACGATCGTCGCCCAACGCCGCCGTCCGGCACGGTATTTGGCGATCTCCTCGAAGAAATCGCCATGAGTGTAGAAGAAGAACGAGATCTGCGGCGCGAACTGGTCGATGCTCATCCGACCGCGTTCCACCACGGTGTCGCAGTAGGTGACGCCGTCGGCCAGGGTGAACGCCATCTCCTGCACCGCGTTGGCCCCGGCGTCGCGGAAGTGCGCCCCGGCGACCGAGATTGCGTTGAATTTGGGAACTTCGGCCGCACAGAACTCGATGGTGTCGGCGATCAGCCGCAGCGACGGCTCGGGTGGCCAGATCCAGGTGCCCCGTGAAGCGTATTCCTTGAGGATGTCGTTCTGGATGGTCCCGGTGAGCGTGGCCCGCGGCACGCCCTTCTTCTCGGCGGCCCCCACGTAGAACGCGAGCAGGATCGCCGCCGTGCCGTTGATCGTGAAGCTGGTGCTGATCTTGTCCAGCGGAACGCCGTCGAACAAAATCTCCGCGTCGGCGAGGGTGTCCACCGCCACCCCGACCCGGCCGACCTCCTCACCCACTTCGGGATCGTCGGAGTCGAATCCGCACTGAGTCGGCAGGTCGAGCGCCACCGACAACCCGGTCCCGCCCTGCTCCAGCAGGTAGCGGTACCGCCGATTGGACTCCTCGGCGGTGCCGAATCCGGAGTACTGTCGGAACGTCCACAATTTGCCCCGGTATCCGGATGCGAAGTTGCCCCGGGTGAACGGATAGCTGCCCGGCGGCGGCGGTTCCACGCTTGTGTCCGCTGGCCCGTAGACGGGTTCCAGCGGGATGCCGGATGGGGTTTGGGACTGGCTATCCATCACCTGATAACGTACTTGCAAAAAAAGAGAATGCCAATACCACACTGCTGACCAGCCCGAAAGGGCCGGGGTGGAACCGTACTTCCAGCCATCACTACCTCTCGCCAGATCCTCACCCGCCGGCGAGCCGCTTGGCTGCTACTTCCCGCAGCTCGCCGGTCTTGATTTTCGCGTTGCCGGTGAGCGCAACTTCGCCTTCATCGAAGAACAACACATGGCGCGGGACCTTGTAGCTCGCCAGTCGTTTCCGTACGAACGCACGAAGCTCTTCGGCGTCCAGCGTCACGCCATCGTGCGGCACGATGCACGCGACGACGACCTCGCCGAGCGTTTGGTGCGGAACGCCGACGGTCGTCGTCACCTTGACGCCGGAATGCTCGGCAAGCACCTCGTCGACCTCGCGTGGCGAGACGTTCGCACCGCCCGTCTTGATAATGTCGGTGAGCCTGCCTTGCCAATACAGCCGCCCGGCGTCGTCGAGGTAGCCGGCGTCGCCCGTGGGGAAGAAGCCCTCCCCGTCAAGCGTCTCGGCGAGTGGGGTGCCGATATAGCCCAGCATGAGCGTGGGTCCCTTGACGCAGATCTCGCCGGCCTGGCCGCGGGCGACGGTGCTGCCGGTGAGCGGATCCACGATCTTGAGCGTCACACCGGGCAGTGCCTCGCCGCTGCTGTCCGCGTGGACTTCGGGCGGTGTGTTGGCGGGATAAGCCGTGGTAATGGTGAACGTTTCGGTGTTGCCGTAGGCGTGGCCGGGCTCGAACCATTTGGTTGACACCGTGGGATGGTGCGCGATCGGGGTTTTGAAATCCGCGAACCTCACGCTGCTCAAGTCGACTCGGCCCCAGTTGGGTGCGCTTTCCAGCTGCGCCCATTGGTGGGGCCAGGCGAACGGGAAGTTCACCCGCTCGGCCTGCATGAGCTCGAGCGCCTCCGCGGCGTCGAACGTCGCCTGCAGTATGAGGGACCCGCCGCTGGCCAGCGTTGAGCCGAGCACCATCGCGAAATTGCCGGACCAGAAGAAGCCGTTGGCCGTCCAACCGCGGACACGGTCCTGTGGGCTGAACCGGTACATCCGCCGGAAGCGCCACAGCTGGATGGTGACGCCGCGATGCGCGCTGAGGACGCCTTTCGGCTTGCTCGTGGAACCCGACGAGAAGAACAGCACCGCGGCATCGCTTTCATGCACCGCCGCAGCCGTCGCCTCGACCAGTTGGCGGGGCTCATCGTGACCACGCGCCAAGAAGTCATCCCACGCGTCGATACCTGGCGCCGGCTCACCCACCACTGCAATTCGTCGCAGGAACGGGTAGTTCGTCGATTCCAAGCCGCCCGGCTGAGAGGTGCCGATCGCCGGCTCCAGTTCGGTCAGAATGGCGGCGAAGTCCTTGCTCAGCACCCTGCGCTCAACCAACAGCACCGAAACGCCAGAGGCCCGCAGCAGGTAATCCAGTTCGGACGGCGTGGAAAACGTGCTGAGGGTGACGGCCACCCCGCCAGCCAGGGATGTGCCGAAGACCGCGGCCAGCCATTCGGGGCGGTTCGTCATCAGAACACCGACGCGGGCGTCCTTGCCCAGGCCGCACGCGCGCAACGCACGCGCCACCTCGATCGCGCGTTCCCAG
>JBOHEL010000050.1:0-16925 GCA_050700995.1 Sciscionella sp.
GGTGTCGTGGCTGATCGACGGCGAGTCGCTGGCTGGGAATGACTCCTCGACGGCTTCGTCGAGTGAACCGGACGCCGCCTTGGCGTAGTCGGGCAGGAAGCCCCGGAACGCGGCCTTGGCGCCGGTGAGTTCGATACGGTCCTGCGGACGTTTCGGACCCGCGATCGAGGGTACGACGCTCCCGAGGTCCAACTCCAGGTACTCGGAGTACCGCGCCTCCTGCGACGGGTCGTGCCAGAGTCCCTGCTCTTTGGCGTAGCTCTTCACCAGCGCAACCTGCTCGGGCGAGCGGCCGGTGAGCGTCAGGTAGGTGATCGTTTCGGAGTCGATGGGGAAGATCGCCGCGGTTGAGCCGAACTCCGGGCTCATGTTGCCGATGGTGGCACGGTTGGCCAGCGGCACCGACGCGACGCCCTCGCCGTAGAACTCCACGAACTTGCCGACCACGCCGTGTTTGCGCAGCTTCTCGGTGATGGTGAGCACCACGTCGGTCGCGGTGGCGCCCGCCGGGATCTCACCGGTCAGCTTGAAGCCGACGACGCGCGGGATCAGCATCGATACCGGCTGGCCGAGCATCGCGGCTTCCGCCTCGATACCCCCGACGCCCCAGCCGAGCACGCCGAGGCCGTTGACCATGGTGGTGTGGCTGTCGGTGCCGACCAGGGTGTCCGGATATGCCTGGCCCGCGCGCTGCATCACAGTGCGGGCCAGGTGCTCGATGTTGACTTGGTGCACGATGCCGGTGCCGGGCGGCACCACCTTGAACTCCTCGAACGCGGACTGGCCCCAGCGCAAGAACTGGTAGCGCTCCCGGTTGCGTTGGTACTCGATCTCCACGTTGCGTTCGAAGGCGTCGGCACGCCCGAAGACCTCGATGATCACCGAGTGGTCGATCACCAACTCGGCGGGCGCCAGCGGGTTGACCTTGTCTGGATCGCCGCCGAGCTGGGTGACCGCTTCCCGCATCGTGGCGAGGTCGACCACGCACGGCACACCGGTGAAGTCCTGCATGACCACGCGGGCCGGGGTGAACTGGATCTCGGTCGAGGGTTCGGCTACCGGGTCCCACTCGGCAAGCGCGCGCACGTGATTGGCGGTGATGTTCACGCCGTCCTCGGTGCGCAGCAGGTTCTCCAGCAGGATTTTCAGGCTGTACGGCAGGTGCTCGGATCCCTTGACCGCGGACAGTCGGAATACCTCGTAGGAGGCTTCTCCGACGTCCAGCGTGCCACGGGCGCCAAAGCTGTCCTTGCTCGTAGGTGCGCTCACGTCCAACTCCATCTCGCGGCCGTCGTGGTGGGGCGGCGAATCCGTGTTCGGGTGGTCTCGTCGCAGGTGCCGCTTATCCCGGCGCCCTTGGTGTTCGCCCGAGTCTCGCGCATCGGCTATGGCGATCGCGGGAGACCCTTGCGCGCTAACAGTACGCTTGTCCTTTATTAGATTTCAAGCCACCCCTTACTTCGAGCTGGCACGCGCGATCGAGCTACTGAGGGTAACAGTTTGGGAGTGGAGTGACACACGTTCGGTAAGTGATTGCTGTGACGACTGGTAAAGGAGGAGGTCAAAGTGGCACAGTGATACCGCATGCCCGGTTCTGACGGGGAGTCGAGGGCCGGGACGGGCCGCGTGTGAGCGCGTGGGAGAGCCGGGCCGAAGGTCCGGTCGGGAGGTGAGTGCGGTGCAGCAGCCGTCGTGGGCCGGCCGGTCGACACGCCGTCGCACCGTGACCAGAGGCCTGGTCACGGGTGCCCTCGCAGCGATAACGGCGCTGGGTGTGAGTGGCACCGCGCTGGCCGTGCCGCCGCCGCCACCGAACCCCAGTGATTCCGCGATCCACCACAGCAAGGCCGAGGTCAGCTCGAAAGCCGCCGAGGTAGGCAGGCTGACCAACCAGGTGTCCGCGGCGCAGGCCCAGCTGCAGCAATTGGCCGACGATGTGGAGCTCAAGCGGGAGATGGCCAACAAGGCCTTGGTCGACATGCATACCGCGCGGACCGCGGCGACGCGGGCGGCGCATGCGGCTGACAACGCGAAGGCACAGGCCAACGCCGCCGGATCACAGATCGAGACGGCGCAGGCGAACCTCGACGCCTTCGCCGCGGGCAGTTACGAGCAGGGTAGTCGGGTCGGCTCGGTCTCCGCGTTCATCGGCTCGAAGAGCCCCGAGAACGTGCTGGAACGGGCGGCACTGCTCAACGCGGTGAGCAGCTCGAAGCTGGACGCGCTCGACACCATGCAGCGTGCCCGCACCGACAAGGCGAACAAGGACTCGCTGGCTCGCGCCGCGCTGCAGACCGCGCAGCGCAGGCAGGTGGAGGCTGAGCAAGCCAAGCGCGACGCGGACAGTGCGAAGACGGCCGCGGTGCAGGCACAGAGCACCCAGCAGTCGCAGACCAGCCGGCTACAGGCACAGCAGACCAGCCTGGAAAGTCAACTCGCCGCCGCGCAGTCCAGGGCGGGCAATCTGCAGTCGCAGCGCGCCAACTACAACAACTGGCTCGCACAGAAGCAGGCCGAACAGGAAGCGGCGGCGAGGCGGGCGGCGCTTGGCTCGGGCGGCCACCACGGTGGCGGTGGGCCGGTGGCCTCGGCCGCGCACGGCTCGGTGGCCGCGGTGATCGCCAGGGCCAAGTCGGTACTCGGCATGCCCTACGCGTGGGGCGGTGGCAACAGCCACGGCCCCACCTACGGGATCCACGACGGCGGTATAGCCGACTCCTACGGCGACTACAACAAGATCGGGTTCGACTGCTCAGGCCTGATGGTCTACGCGTTCGCGGCGGCAGGGGTATATCTACCGCACTACAGCGGTTACCAGTACACCGCAGGCAGGCATGTGTCACTGTCCGACATGCAGCCTGGTGACATGCTCTTCTACGGCGGCAGCGCAGGCATCCACCATGTGACGCTCTACATCGGCAACGGCATGATGATCGAGGCGCCGGAGTCAGGCGAGTACGTGCACATCACGCCGGTGCGCTACGGCGGCATCATGCCGTACGCCACCCGCGTGCTGTGAGAACTGCTGAAAGTGGCTCTTATGCACTTCAGCGGAACAAGAGCCACTTTCAGCGGCCTCTTTGGAACAAGAGCCACTTTCAGCGAAACTCCTTCACAGCGCTCATACCGGTCATTGTGTTGGGTGGGCTCGGACACCTGATGTCGATGAGGAGGGGCAGCTGTGACCGGACCGGGACAGACCGAGCCGCAGCGGGGCAACGGTGAACAGCCTGGCAGCGCCGAGAACGCCACAGGCGCGCCGAGTACGCCTGCCCGCGACGCGCAGCAGCTGGAACGCACGGTGTTCGAGGTCAAGCGGGTCATCGTCGGGCAGGACCGACTGGTGGAGCGGATGCTCGTCGGCCTGCTGGCCAAGGGCCACCTCCTGTTGGAAGGCGTGCCTGGCGTGGCGAAGACGCTCGCCGTGGAAACCATCGCGAAGGTGGTCGGCGGCAGCTTTTCCCGGGTGCAGTTCACACCGGACCTTGTCCCGGCCGACATCCTTGGGACCAGGATCTACCGCCAGGGCAGCGAACGCTTCGACGTGGAGCTCGGCCCTGTGGTGGCGAACTTCGTGCTCGCCGACGAGATCAACCGCGCGCCCGCCAAGGTGCAGTCGGCGATGCTGGAGATCATGGCCGAGCGGCACGTCTCCATCGGTGGCAAGACCTTCCCGATGCCCGACCCGTTCCTGGTGCTTGCGACCCAGAACCCCATCGAGAACGAGGGCGTGTACCCGTTGCCGGAAGCCCAGCGCGACCGCTTCCTTTTCAAGATCGTCGTGGAGTACCCGACGGTGGAGGAAGAGCGGGAGATCGTCTACCGGATGGGTGTGCAGGCGCCAGAGCCGCAGCAGGTGCTCACGCCTGGCGAGCTGACGAGGCTGCAGCGGGTCAGCTCGCAGGTGTTCGTGCATCACGCGCTGGTGGATTATGTGGTGCGGCTGGTCGCGGCCACCCGCGCGCCCGCTGACCACGGGCTCTCCGATGTCGCGGGTTGGATCTCCTACGGCGCCTCACCACGGGCCAGCCTCGGCATCATCGCGGCGGCGCGGGCGCTGGCGCTGGTGCGCGGCAGGGACTACGTGCTGCCGCAGGATGTGGTCGACGTGATTCCCGACGTGCTTCGCCATCGGCTCGTGCTCTCCTACGACGCGCTCGCCGATGCGGTCCCGCTCGATCACCTGATCGCGCGCGTACTGCAGACGGTGCCGCTGCCGCAGGTCTCGGCGCGGCCACAGGCAGGGCAGTTCGCGGCCGTCGGCGCCCCGGGGCGGGTGTGAAGTCCAAAGCCGCTCG
Organism: Sciscionella sp.; assembly: GCA_050700995.1. Lineage (GTDB taxonomy): Bacteria > Actinomycetota > Actinomycetes > Mycobacteriales > Pseudonocardiaceae > JBOHEL01. Next base: position 4,299 of record JBOHEL010000050.1, read on the forward strand.
CCCTGCCTGGGCACCACCTATACTGCGCGGTGACCGGTTGGAAGCCGGGTTGCGCACCCTTGAGCTTGAGGTCAGGCGGCGGCTCGACGGGCTGCTGCAGGGCAACCACCTCGGCCTGGTCCCAGGGCCGGGGTCCGAGCCGGGAGAGGCGAGGGCGTATCAGCCCGGCGACGACGTACGGCGGATGGACTGGGCGGTCACCGCGCGTACCACGGTGCCGCACATCAGGCAGACCGTCGCGGATCGGGAGCTGGAGACACAGCTCGTCGTCGACCTTTCGGCGAGTCTGGATTTCGGCACAGCGGTGTGCACCAAGCGGGACCTCGCGATCTGCGCGGTAGCCGCGATCGTGCATCTGACCTCCGGCGGAGGCAACCGCATCGGCGCGCTGGCCGCGACGGGGGAGCGCACGTTGCGCCTTCCCCCCAGGGGCGGGTTGCCCCACGCCAGGAGCCTGCTGCGGCAGCTCGCGGAGCTGCCGATACCGCCGAACGGCACCAGCGGTGACCTCGCAGACTTGCTGGAACAGTTACGCAGGCCACCGCGCAGGCGCGGGCTGGCGGTGGTGGTCTCGGACTTCCTCGGCACGGTGAATTGGCAGCGTGCGCTGCGGGGGCTCTCCGGACGTCATGAACTGATCGCGATCGAAGTGCTCGACCCGAGGGATATCGACCTGCCCGAGGTTGGCACCGTGGTGCTGGCCGACCCGGAGTCCGGCAGGCAGCGCGAGGTGCACGCCTCGCCGTTGCTGCGCAGGGAGTTCGCCGCCGCCGCGGCTGCGCACCGCGCCGAAGTGGCCGGCGTGATACGCGGCGCAGGCGCCGGACACCTGGTGTTGCGCACGGACTCCGACTGGATCGCCGACATGGTGCGGTTCGTGGTCGCCCGCAAGCGCCGCTGGTCCGGGGGTGGTGTGCGGTGAGCTTGTCCGGGTTCACCACGCCGTGGTGGTTCCTGCTGCTGCTCGCGGTCGTGGCGCTGGCGTTCGGATATCTGTGGATGCAGCGGGTGCGTCACAAGCACACGGTGCGCTTCACCAATCTCGCGTTGCTGGAGAAGGTCGCACCGACACGGCCAGGGCGCTGGCGGCATGTGCCTGCCGCGCTGCTGGCGGTGGCGCTGATCCTGCTGACTGTGGCGCTGGCGGGCCCAACCTCGGAGCAGAAGGTGCCACGCAACCGTGCCACGGTGATGCTGGTGATCGACGTATCGCTGTCCATGCAGGCCACCGACGTGCAGCCCAGCCGGCTGCAGGCGGCGAAGGCGGCAGCCAAGCAGTTCGCCACCGAGCTGACCCCAGGTATCAACCTCGGCCTTGAGTCTTTCGCGGGTTCCGCGGTGACGTTGGTGTCCCCGACAACCGATCGCGACCCGGTGAACGTCGCCATCGACGGTCTGAAACTGGCTGAGTCCACCGCGACCGGCGAAGCGATCTTCTCCGCGCTGCAGACCATCAAGAACTTCGGCCAGGTGGTCAGCGGCCCGGGGGGCCCGCCGCCGGCGCGCATCGTACTGATGTCGGACGGCAAGCAAACCATACCGAGCGAGAACCCCAACGGGCCACGCGGCGCATACACCGCGGCGAAAGCCGCAGGCAAGGCACACGTGCCGCTGTCCACGATCTCCTTCGGTACCGAGGGCGGTGTGGTCGACATCCAGGGCCAGCACATCCCAGTACCGGTTGACGACCAGGCGTTGCAAGAAGAGGCCAAGCTCGCGGGCGGCAACTTCTTCAAGGCAGCGAGTGCCGATCAGCTGAAAAAGGTATACGCGACTCTCGGTGAGCAGATTGGGTACGAGAAGAAGCAGGCCGACGCCAGCAAGACGTGGCTGATAATCGGCACCCTGCTAGCCATGGCCGCGGCCGGCGCCGCCATCGGCCTCAACCAGCGCCTACCCTGACCGCGCCGTGAGTACTTTCCACGGCTATAGCGGGAGAAAGTACTCACGGTCGGCAAGCCGGTAGACCAGGTGAGATGTTGAGCCGATAGCCTCGCTTCGCTGGCAGCACGCGAGGAGTAGAGGAGCAGTAGGTGGGACGGTCGGTTCTGGTCACCGGCGGCAACCGGGGTATCGGGTTGGCGATCGCGCGCGCGTTCGCAGAGGCCGGTGACTCCGTGGCGGTGACGCACCGGGGTTCGGGTGCGCCCGATGGTTTTTACGGCGTGCGCTGTGACGTCACTGACGCCGCGGCCGTGGATGCAGCGTTCAAGGACGTCGAGCAGCATCAAGGTGCCGTGCAGGTGTTGGTGTCCAATGCGGGCATCACCGATGACACGTTGCTGATGCGGATGGGCGAGGAGCAGTTCACCCGTGTCGTGGATGCCAACCTCTCCGGGGCCTACCGTGTCGCCAAGCGCGCCAGCCGTGGCATGCTGCGGGCCCGCTGGGGGCGCATCGTGTTCGTGGGGTCGGTTGTCGGGTTGCTGGGCTCGCCGGGCCAGGTCAACTACGCCGCCAGCAAGGCAGGCCTGATCGGTATCGCCCGCTCTATCGCCAGGGAGCTCGGCTCCCGCAACATCACGGCGAACGTGGTGGCGCCTGGGTTCGTCGCCACCGATATGACCGGCGAGCTCACCGAGGCGCGGCGCAAGGAGATCCTCGCCGCGGTACCCGCCGGCAGGTACGCGGAGGCGGACGAGGTCGCCGCGGCGGTGCGCTTCCTCGGCTCCGACGATGCCGGTTATATCACCGGCGCGATACTGCCCGTCGATGGCGGCCTCGGCATGGGGCACTAGTGTCCTGCGATTGTTGGCTTCAGTGAAGGGAATGTCGTGACCGGTTTGCTTGAGGGTAAGCGCCTGCTGATCACCGGGGTGATCACCGACGCTTCGATAGCGTTTCACGCGGCCAAGCTCGCCCAGGAGCAGGGCGCACAGGTGGTGCTGACCGGCTTTGGGCGGATGTCGCTGGTGGAGCGCATCGCCAAGCGGCTGCCCCAGCCTGCCCCGGTCATCGAGCTCGACGTGCAGAACCCCGAGCATCTCGACACGCTGGCCGAGCGGGTGCGCGAACACGTCGACGGGCTGGACGGCGTGCTGCACGCGATCGCCTTCGCACCGGGCAGCTGTCTTGGCGCGCCGTTCCTCGACGCACCGTGGGAGGACGTCGCCACCGCGCTCGAGGTCTCGGCGTACTCGTTCAAGTCCTTGGCGACCGCGTTGCTGCCGCTGCTCTCGGCAGGCTCCTCGGTCGTGGGGCTCGACTTCGACGCGCGCATCGCATGGCCCGCCTACAACTGGATGGGTGTGTCCAAGGCCGCGCTGGAGTCGGTGAACCGGTACCTGGCGCGGGAGCTGGGGCCGAAGGGGATCCGGGTGAACCTGCTCGCCGCAGGTCCTGTGAAGACGATGGCCGCGAAGTCCATTCCCGGCTTCGGCGAGCTGGAGGGCTCGTGGGACGGCAGGTCGCCGCTCGGCTGGAACGCCGAGGACGCGACCCCGGTAGCCAAGTCGATCTGCGCGCTGCTCTCGGACTGGCTCCCCGCTACCACCGGCTCGATGGTCTGGGCCGACGGCGGAGTCCACGCCATGGGCCAGTAGAGCCACATTCAGCGGTACGCGAAGATGGCGGCGTGAACTACGACGCGTTGCTGGTGCTGTCCTTCGGCGGACCCGAGAAGCCTGAGGACATCCGGCCGTTCCTGGAGAACGTGACCAGCGGCAGGGGGGTGCCGCCCGAGCGACTGGACGCGGTCGAAGCGCACTACCAGCACTTCGGCGGGGTATCGCCGATCAACCAGCTCAACCGCGACCTGATCACCCGGCTGGAACCCGCACTGGCGGCAGTGGGGCAGGCAATGCCGGTGTACTTCGGCAACCGCAACTGGTACCCGATGGTCGAGAATACGGTGGCGGAGATGGCCGCCGACGGAGTGCGGCGCGCACTGGTCTTCCCCACCAGTGCCTACGGCGGGTACTCCGCCTGCCGCCAGTACGACGAGGACATCCTGCGGGCCAGGGCTTCGGTGGGTGAGCAGGCGCCTGAACTGGTTAAGCTGCGGCAGTTCTTCGACCATCCGCTGTTCGTGGCCACGGTCGCCGACGCGGTACGCGCCGCGCAGGCCTCGCTGCCCGACGAGCGGCCGCACCTGGTGTTCACGGCGCATTCGGTGCCGCTGTCCGCAGACGTCGCCTCGGGCCCACCGGGCAGTGGCGGTCACCGCTATTCCCGGCAGGTCGCGGAGGCGGCACGGCTGGTCGCGGCGGACCTCGGCGTCTGCGACTACGACGTGGTGTGGCAGTCGCGGTCGGGCCCCGCAGGCGTCCCATGGCTGGAGCCGGACATCGTGGCACACCTCGGTGCCCTGCGCGGTGAAGGTGTTTCGGCGGTCGTGGCCTGCCCGGTCGGGTTCGTCTCGGATCACCTTGAGGTGGTGTGGGACCTCGACAACGAGGCGCTGCAGTACGCGGCGGAGCTCGGTATCGCCTTCGCACGTGCCGGTACCGCTGGCGCCGATCCCCGGTTCGCCGAACTCGTCGTGGAGCTGGTCCGCGAGCAGACCTGCGGCGTGGCGGCGCGTCAGCTCTCGGCGTTCCCGGCGGCGGGGTGCACCGTCAACGGCGCGCCCTGCGCGGCAGGCTGCTGTGAAGCCGCGAAGCGGCCGACCTCCTGAGGTGTCAGCGCTTTCCCGCGTGCTCGCCGAACATCCGCACCGCGTCGTTGATCGCGGCGGTGCGCGCGAAACGTACCGCGTGCGTCAGCGGCGCCAGCGCGCTGGCGCGAGCGTTCGTGGCCGATGCCGAGAGCGCACCACCCGGAGCGTCCCCGGTAGCCACCTGGAGGATCGCGGCGACCTCGGTCGCGCGTTGCAACACCCGCAGCGCACGGGACGGCATACCTGGCGGCCACGGTAGCCGGGGCTCGGCCTGAAGCAACTCGTCGATCTCGGCGCGCACGTTCGGCCGGTGCCGCGCGACATCCAGTTCCACCAGCGCGGTAGCCGCGGCGCGCATCGCACCTGCCAGCTCGTGCTCGGCCTCCGCGATGGGGATGTGTTCGGCAGCCAGTCCCTTGGGCGCGTCGAAAACGGTCCAACGCAGTTCGGTGCCGTCGATCCGATGCGGCACTAGGCCGATACCGGCGTCGCCGAACACGACAGCTTCGCCTGCCTGCACGGCGGCGTCGCACAACGGGCCCTTGCCGCCGAGCCCCCTGACATCGCCGGGCACCGGCAGCGCGATCGTGCCGCCGGTGACACCCTCCTTGCGCAACGCGCCGAGTAGTGCGGCAAGCGGGGCAGGCGGCTCCGTGCTGGTGGGCAGCTCAAGGGCAGTGGCGGTGCCGGGATCTTGGGCCGCGACGCGATTGGCCTCCGCCCAGCATTGGGTGGCGTCGAGCACGTCGTCGGCGGCGGCAACACCGTGCCACCACGCGGTGGTCCAGATGAGCAGCGTCGCGCTGGGGCATGACACGCCGAGACAGGCTACTCGGCGGGGCGAGCCTGCCGATCACCCGGTCCGGTACTCCCGCGATGGAGTTGCTCCACGTCGACGCCGGCCCCCGAGCTGCGTAGCGTCGAGGGCATGACTGTTGTACCGATGAACCTGCCACGGGATGTCGCGGAGTTGCGCGCCGAGGGTTATCTCGCGCGTGGCGTGAAGGCGGAGATGCGCGACAACCTGTTGGCCGCGCTGCGTTCCGGGGTTAACCCGTGGCCGGGCATCGTGGAGTTCGACCGAACCGTGCTGCCGCAACTGGAGCGTGCGGTGCTGGCAGGTCACGATCTCGTGCTGTTGGGCGAGCGCGGTCAGGGCAAGACTCGTTTGCTGCGCACGCTGGCCGGCCTGCTTGACGAGTGGACTCCGGTGATCGAGGGCTCCGAGCTCGGCGAGCACCCGATGCGGCCGATCACGCCCGCATCGCTGCGGCGGGCTGCCGAGTTGGGGGACGGCCTGCCGGTGAGCTGGCGGCACCGATCGCAGCGCTACACCGAGAAGCTGGCCACGCCCGATACCTCGGTGGGTGACCTGATCGGTGATGTCGATCCAGTGAAGGTAGCGGAGGGCCGCAGCCTCGGCGACCCTGAGACGATCCACTTCGGGCTGGTACCGCGTGCGCACCGTGGGATAGTCGCGATCAACGAGTTGCCCGACCTCGCCGAGCGGATCCAGGTCGCGCTGCTCAACGTGATGGAGGAGCGCGACATCCAGGTACGCGGCTACACCCTGCGGCTGCCGCTGGACGTGCTGCTGGTGGCTACCGCGAACCCGGAGGATTACACCAACCGCGGCCGGATCATCACGCCGCTCAAGGACCGCTTCGGCGCGGAGATCCGCACGCACTACCCGCTGACCGTCGATGGCGAGATCGCGCTGGTGCGCCAGGAGGCCGAGCTGGTAGCCGAGGTCGGGGCGCCGTTGCTTGAGGTGATCGCGCGCTTCGTGCGTCACCTGCGGGAATCCGCGGCGATCGATCAGCGCTCCGGTGTCTCGGCGCGGTTCGCGGTGGCCGCGGCGGAGACCGTTGCCGCTGCCGCGTTACGGCGCGGCGCCGTCACCGGTGAGCCGGATCCGGTGGCGCGGCCCGTCGACCTCGATTCGGTGCCGCCGGTGCTGCGGGGGAAGCTGGAGTTCGAGTCCGGTGAGGAGGGCAGGGAGGACGAGCATCTCGTGCACCTGCTGCGGCGGGCGTTCGCGGACACCGCGCGTTCCCGCCTGGCAGGGGTTGACCTGCACCCGCTCGCGGATGCGGTGGCGGATGGCCATGTGGTGCGGACGGGGGAGCGGGTACCTGCGGCCGAGGTGCTCGCCGCGCTGCCGGAGGTGCCGGTGCTGCACGAGGTCGCGGTGCGGTTGGATGTCTGCGCGCAGGATTCGCCCGGTCGTATCGCCGCCGCCGTCGAGTTCGCCCTGGAGGCGCTCTACCTGGCTCGCAGGCTCTCCAAGGACGCCGAGGGCGAGTCCACGGTGTATGGGCCGTGAACGTTGTCAAGGGCAACTGCGTGCTCCTTCGCCGGCCGGGACGAGAGGCAGGTGAGTGATGACGGGGCCACCGGATGGGTACCTGTACCTGCCGTGGCACGACGGGCCGGATCCGCTCGCGCCACCGGTGGACCTGCGGGCGGCGCTTGACGATATCGGCCGCGATGTGATGGCAGGTGGGTCGCCACGATCGGCGTTGCAGGAGTTGCTGCGCAGCGGTGTCAGGGACACCGCGGGGCTTGACGAGCTGACGCGCAGGCTGTGGCAACGCCGCTCGGAGATCCAGCGCAGGCACAACCTCGACGGCACCTTGAACGAGGTGCGCAGGCTGCTGGACGAGGCGCTGGCCGCCGAGCGTCGAGCGCTGTTCCCCGATCCGTCGGACGACGCCAGGCTGGCCGAGGCGGAGCTGGATACGCTGCCCGCAGGCACTGCTGCCGCGGTCGGCGAACTCGCCGAGTACGACTGGCGAAGCGAGCAAGGCCGCGAGAACTACCGGCGGATCCAGGAGCTGCTCGGCCAGCAGCTGATGGAGTCACGGTTCGCGGGCATGAAGCAGGCGTTGCGGAACACCAGCCAGCAGGACGTCGAGCGGATGGCCGCCATGATGTCCGACCTCAACGACCTGCTCGCCGCGCACGCCAGGGGGGAGGACACGCGGGCGAGGTTCGAGGACTTCATGGCCCGCCACGGTGAGTTCTTCCCGGAGAATCCCCGCGACACCGAGGAGCTGATCGACTCGCTCGCCGCGAGGTCGGCGGCCGCGCAGCGGATGCTGAACTCGATGTCCGCCGAGCAGCGCGGTGAGCTCGCCGAGCTGATGGGCCAGGCGTTCGGCGACCCCAGGATCGCTGAGCAGGTGTCGGCGCTGGACGCCAACCTGCGGTCGTTGCGGCCGGGCGAGGACTGGACCTCGCGGGCGCGCATGCGCGGCAAGGATCCGCTCGGCCTCGGTGAGGGTACCCAGGCGATGCTTGACCTTGGCGAGCTCGACGCGCTGGCGGAGCAGCTCGCGCAGTCCTACCCGGGGGCGCGGCTGGAGGACATCGATCTAGAAGCGCTGCGGCGGCAGTTGGGTGATCAAGCGGGCGTGGATGCCCGCAGGCTCGCCGAGATGGAGCGGGCGCTGCGCAGGCAGGGGCTGTTCGAGCAGGCTTCCGACGGTTCGCTTCGGTTGTCCCCCAAGGCATTGCGGCTGCTCGGGCAGGCCGCTCTGCGGGATGTGGTAGGGAGGTTGCGCGCTCGCCGCGGCGAGCGGGACACCGCGAGGGCAGGCGCCGCTGGGGAGCCGACCGGCTCGTCACGGCGGTGGGCGTTCGGCGACACCGAACCGTGGGACGTCTCGCGCACCGTGCGCAACGCTGTGCTGCGCAGCGCATCGACGGGCTCGGCCCAGGTGCGATTGGATGTCGCGGACGTCGAGATCGCGGAGACCGAACAGCGGTCGAGGGCTGCGGTGGCGCTCTGTGTCGATACCTCGTGGTCGATGGTCAGCGAGGATCGCTGGCTGCCGATGAAGCGGACCGCGCTCGCACTGTACCAGCTCATCAGCACCCGGTTCCGCTCGGACGCCCTTGAGCTGATCACCTTCGGGCGGCATGCACGGTCGGTTGAGTTGCCCGAGTTGATCGGCATGGAGGGAACCTGGGAGCAGGGCACCAACCTGCACCACGCGCTGCTGCTGGCAGGCCGTCACCTGCGGCGGCACCCCGACGCGCAACAGGTGGTGCTGGTGGTGACCGACGGCGAGCCGACCGCCCACCTGGAGCCAGGCGGGGACGCGGTGTTCAACTACCCGCCACTGACCGAGACCCTCACGGCCACGTTGTTCGAAGTGGACAGGTTGGCCAAGCTCGGTGCGTCGATCACGGTGTTCATGCTCGGTGACGATCCTCGGCTGCAGGCTTTCGTTGACATCGTGGCGCGGCGCGGCGGGGGGCGGGTAGTCGCACCTGATCTCGACGGCCTCGGTGCTGCGGTGGTCAGCGACTACCTGCACAAGAAATCCCGCGGGTAGCGGAAGGGCAGCCAACCGTCAGTGGTCCGCTGCCGGTGCGTCGCCGAGGATGCGGCGGTGCAGCGCGGAGAGTCGAGCCTGCGGACTGCCGTACTGCTCGGCGAGCCTGCCAAGCCGCTTGGCCGGGCCGCGGACGTATTTCCGGCTGGCTCCGGTGATCTCGGCGAGCCCCTCCAGGGTGGCGCCCTCCTCGCGCGCCGCCATGAGTAGCCACTCCTCGACGGCTGTCGCGGTCTTGGCGGTCAGCCGCGCCTGAGCCAGCAACGACAGCAGCCGTTGCACGTCGGGGGGCTCGCGCTCCATCGTTTCCTGGTAGCTCTCCGCCCAGCGCACAAGTTCGGCGGGCCCGAGCGGCCAGTGATCATTCCGGTCCGTCATAAGATCAGTTTATACCCATGTATATGCTGTTGCCGAGTGGGTTTAGGGGTCTTGAAGACACCCAAACCCGCGGCGGGTCACCAGGATCCGCCACCACCGCCACCACCACCGCCGCCTCCGAACCCACCGCCGAAGCCTCCGCCGAACCCACCGCCGAAGCCTCCGCCGCCGCCACCGAACGCGCCGGCGTCTCCGGCGGATTGCGGCAGCGCGGGTAGGGCGGTGTCGGCGGCCATGGAGAACGAGCTGAACGCGGCCGCGAACATGTAGGCGTTCAACGGCGCACCGCCGATACCGGTGTACCAGCCGTCCGGCTCAGCGGCGTTGATCTGTTCGAACTTCTTGGTCCAGAGCCCCGCCATACCCAGCACCTGGGCGTACGGCAGGTAGCGGTTGAAGATGTCCTTGCGCTCCTCGGCCCTGATCTCCTCGGCCTCCGCCACCTCCAAATATCGGCGGAAGTTGATGACCTGGTGATACATCGCGGTCCCGATCGCGGTACGTGCGGGCATCTGCCTGGCCTGCGCGGCCAGCACCAGACCGGCGAGCGCGAACGGCAGCGCCCATACGCCGAGGTCGAACGGGCCGAGCAGGAAATAGCCGATCAGCAGTGCCGCGGCCGCTACCACCACGCCGAGGACGCGGTACATCCCGGTCGTATTGTCCGGCTGCCGGGGGTACCAACCCCGCTCGACGACTTCGTCGTTCATCTGCCGCTGTGCGATCTCCAGATCCTTGCCAATCCGCAACTCCGAAAGCATCGCCTGGTTGCCATCGGCGAACAGCGCCTCGAAGATCGTCTGTTCGCTCAGCGCGAAATCTGGCTGCGCGTCGCGGAGCTTGACGAGCAGGTGATCACCTTCCACCTGCTCGATCCTCAGGAAACCCCGGACGGCAAGGTCGGTGATGGTGGCGCTGACCTCGTTCATGCCTGCGCGCTCGGAGAGGATCACCCCGCACATCGCGGGCTGGCATTGCGGCCGGTCGAAACGGACCGCGACCTCGGGCCGATGGCCGAGCTTGCGTACCGCTTCCTGGTAGTGCTCACCCGCGCGCGGCACGATCCCCGGAGTCAGCCCGACGAAGTAGCGGTCCCGCCCCTTGCGCAGCACCGCGCCGAGACCGGTCGCGGCGACCAGCACGAACGCGCCGGTGAGACCGAGCGCCACCCCGAGCGGGACGCCCGCGGTGTGACCAGGTCGGACCAGGTTGCTCTTCACCCTCGGCCCGAATCCCGGCTTGGTCCGCAGCTCAGGGGCGGCCACACTGACCGTGTTCGGCAACGCCACGACGACCGTCATCGGGGTCTGGGCGTTGAGGCCGGTACTGGTGAAATGCGCGATGTCGCCCGTGACCTGCTGTCCGGCACAGCCGGCGCTGGCGCCGTTGCCGACGGCACAGCGCGCCTGCCCGCCAGGGATCGTGCCGGGGGAGTGCACGGTGACTACGACGTTGCTGATCGGCACCGGCCACTGGTCGCCAATCGGGTTCCAGTAGATCTGCTTCGGCTGGTTGGTGGGTGCGTCGAGCAGTCCGCGCAGCACGTAGTGCAGCGTGTAGGTGTGCTGGCCCGCGACAGAGCCGTTGGGATCGCCGAGCCGCAGCACCTCATAGCGGTTGGTGTCGATGTTCTTGTTGTCGCTCGGGTTGATCGCGAGTTCGACCGGGTTGCCGTCCATCTTTGCGCTCGGGTTGTCGACATGGATGATCCGGTTGTCGAGGTCATCTCCCGGCACCGGATAGTGGGTGGGGATCGCACGGAAGATGCCGTGTGCACTGCCGTAGCCGAAGTCATAGCTGATCGTCTCGGTGACCGCGACGCTGCCGTTGTTACGCACCGTGCCGTCGACGACGTACTTGGCGATCGACTCGTTGCTGGATGCGGCGGCGGCGAACGGCGCCGAGACCAGTCCGAGAGTGATCACGAGCACGACGAGCGCTCCCAGTTTCCGCAGCATATCCGCAGTATGCCAGGCATCACGACCGGCAAGTCGGGCCACGGGGCGACAGCGGGGAATACCCGGCCCCGTCGGCAGTTACTGTCGAGGTATGCAGACCTGGTCGGCCACGGAGGTACCGGCGGTACCCGGCACCCCTCGCCCATTGCGGTTGTACGACACGTCGAGTGAACAGGTGCGCCCCACCGCGCCAGGGTCCACGGCCCGGATGTATGTGTGCGGCATCACCCCCTACGACGCCACCCACCTCGGGCATGCCGCGACCTATCTGGCGTTCGACCTGGTGCACCGGCTCTGGCTGGATGCCGGTCACGAGGTGCACTATGTGCAAAACGTCACCGATATCGACGACCCGCTGCTGGAGCGCGCCGCGCGCGATCAGGACGACTGGGTGGTGCTCGGCATGCGCGAGACGGCGCTGTTCCGGGAGGACATGGAGTCGTTGCGGGTGCTGCCACCACGTGACTTCGTCGGCGCGGTCGAGGCGATAGGCGAAGTCGAGGAAGTGACGGCAAAACTGCTAGCAGCGGGCGCCGCCTACCGCGTCGACGACGCCCGGTACCCCGACATCTATTTCGACCACCTGGCATCAGGGCACTTCGGTTACGAGTCCAACTACGACGAGGCGACCATGGACCGGCTGTTCGCCGAGCGCGGCGGCGATCCCGATCGGCCAGGCAAGCGGCACCGGCTGGATGCCCTGCTGTGGCGGGCGGAGCGCGATGGCGAGCCGTCCTGGGAGTCCCAACTCGGTCCCGGTCGTCCCGGCTGGCACGTGGAATGCAGCGCGATCGCGGCCAATCGCCTCGGCATTGGGTTCGATGTGCAAGGCGGCGGGTCCGATCTGGCCTTCCCGCACCACGAGTTCTCTGCGGCCCATGCCGAGGCGCTCACCGGGCAGCACCCGTTCGCCAGGCACTACTGTCACGCAGGCATGATCGGCCTCGACGGGGCGAAGATGTCGAAGTCCCAAGGCAATCTGGTATTCGTGTCGCGGCTACGTGCCGACGGGGTCGACCCGATGGCGGTTCGGCTGGCGCTGCTCGCCGGGCACTACCGCCGCGACCGATCGTGGACGGCAGGGCTGCTCGCTGCAGGCGAGGATCGGCTCGCTCGGTGGCGGGCGGCGGCCGCATTGCCGTCAGGGCCCGCCGCGCAGGACACCGTCGCGCGGCTGCGTGATCACCTCAGCGACGACCTCGACACCGAGCGGGCGATTGCCGCCGTCGACGCCTGGGTGGCCGATGCCAGCGGCGCGGGCGGCACCGACACCGCCGCGCCACCCCTCGTCGCGACCGCCGTCGACGCCCTTCTGGGCGTGCGCCTGTAGCGGGGTTTGGGTGTCTTGAAG
>JBOHEL010000051.1:0-16695 GCA_050700995.1 Sciscionella sp.
CGGTTACATCGGTTACTGCGGTTACACCGCAGGTCAGACCCGTAACCGCAAAACACGGTGTAACCGACGCAGCGGTTACACCCGATCCGCCGTAACCGATGTAACCGCACCCGAAACCCTGCGGTTACGCCCCTGACCAGGCACGTAACCGCTGTAACCGATGTAACCGCACCCTCCGCCCCCGGAGCCGCCTACCGCCCGAGATGCCGCCACCGCTCGCCCCACCGCCCGAGGAGCACCGCCGCATGGCTAGCCGCCAACACCTCACCATCGCCGCCCTCTGCGAAGAACTCGAAGTAGCCCGAAGCACCTTCTACGAATGGCGCGCCAAAGGCCGCGCACCCCGCTGCATCAAACTCCCCAACGGAGAGATCCGCATCCGCCGTACCGACCTGGAGACCTGGCTCAATACCTGCGAGGAGGACGCCGCCTGATGAACTATTCCTATAAGGTCCGAATCTGGGATTTGCAACCTCGCAAGAACAAAGACGGGAAGGTGACTAGCTATCGAGTCCGCTGGGGAGTTGACAGCAAGGAGTTCGGCGATTCGTTCAAGGTTCGAGCGCAAGCCGATAGCTTCCGTGCCGATCTGCTGTCAGCTCAGCGAAAGGGGGAAGCATTCGACGCAGCAACTGGCCTGCCTGCGTCCCTCTTGCGGCCTGCTGTCGACCTTTCATGGTTTGATCTGACATGCAAATATGTGGATATGAAGTGGCCTGATCTGGCGGCCACGGCGCGTCAAACGGTAGCGGAGTCGCTGATCCGGGTTATGCCGGTATTCGTTCCCAAGGGGGTGAATACACCCACCGCGAAGGTGATCCGCTCTGCGCTTCGGCAATGGGGCTACAACACAGAACTCCGCAATGGTGATAAGATGCCTGTCGATGTGCGGAAGGTACTCGATTGGTGCTCACGCAACACCGCGCCTGCTCGGAAAGTACTTGATCCCGAAGTGGTCCGCGACCTACAGCGGGCGGTTACTAGACGGCTTGACGGCAAGCCGTTCGCGCCGACCGTGGCCCGCAAGACCCGATCCGTGCTATTCAACGTGTTGGACTACGCAGTCGAGAAGAAGGCCATCGACGTCAATCCGCTCGTCACCGTGAAATGGACGTCAATGCCGAAGGGCAAGCGAAAGGTCGACCGGCGAGCAGTACCGAATCCAATCCAGGCTAGGACACTTCTTATGGCAGTGCGCGAAACACTGCGGAGTGGGCCGAGGCTCGAAGCCTACTTTGGGGCGATGTACTATTCAGCACTTCGCCCCGAGGAGGCGGTTGCACTCAACAAGCGCCATCTTGCGTTGCCCGAGCCCACGTGGAACGAGGAGACGCAAGACTACGAGTTCGGATGGGGTGAACTCCATCTAGACGAAGCGACACCACACGTCGGCGCTCGATGGACAAACAGTGGAAAGCCTCGCGACAAACGTCAGCTCAAATCACGGGCAGCAGGGGAGGGGCGTACCGTCCCCTGTCCGCCCGAACTGACTGCGCTGATGTGGCGTCACATCAAGAAGTACGGGTATGGCGATAACGGCCAGGTGTTCCGTGGTGACCAGGGCGGCGATATACCCATGATCACCTACACTCGTGTGTGGCGTGCCGCCCGCAAGCGAGCGTTGACGGAGAAGACCCACGCCACACCGCTCGCGAGACGGCCCTACGACCTCCGCCACGCTGCCGTCAGTACCTGGCTCGCTGCCGGGCTAGACCCGGCCAGGGTCGCCCACTGGGCGGGGCACTCTGTGTCGGTGCTGTACGAGATCTACGCCGCGTTATTGGATGGCGGCGAGGCGACAGCTCGGCAGCAGATCCAGACAGCGCTGGGCCACAAGACCGACCGGTGACCTTGGCCGCGCATTGGCCGGAACTACTCGTAGAACGCCAGTGTTCGCCGGACACGGCCGGACAGCGGGGAAGATCGCTCTAACTAGCATTTCCGCTGGTAGAGAGCAGTTTTCCCCGCTCCGCGTTGTGTGCCCTCGACACGATTCGAACGTGCGACACCTGCCTCCGGAGGGCAGTGCTCTATCCCCTGAGCTACGAGGGCGTGTCACCGGAGTGACGCACCTAGACTAGCGCACCAGCGTCACGTTGCGACCAGGAGGTACCGTTCGATCATGGCCAAGGCAGCACTGCGGTTCGTGACATCCGGTGGTATCCGGCTTGCCATGCGTGAGTACGGCGACCCGACCGCGCCGACGGTGTTACTGGTGCACGGTTTCCCCGACAACTCGGCGTTGTGGGAGCCGGTCGCCAGGTGCCTCGCCGGGCGTTTCCACGTGGTGACATTCGACGTGCGCGGGCACGGCGACTCCGGTGTGCCCGCGAACCGCGCGGGATACCAGCTTGATCTGCTGGCAGACGACATCGTCGCCATGGCGCGGGAGGTGAGCCCAGAGCAGCCGGTGCATCTGGTTGGGCACGACTGGGGCTCTATCCAGTGCTGGCACACGGTGTCCGACCCCGACCGCGCGCGGCACTTCGCGTCCTACACGTCGATCTCCGGACCTTGTCTCGATCACACCCGGCCCTGGGTAGTCGATGAGATCCGTGGTGGCCGCGTCTTGGGTGTGCTCAACCAGTTGCTGCACTCCGGCTACATCCTGTTCTTCGAACTGCCCGTGCTGCCTGAGCTGTTCTGGCGTATCCCCACGGTGCGCGCGCGGTTTCACGCCACATGGCAGGACGCTCGCAACGGGTTACAGCTCTACCGGGCGAACATTGTGCGGCGGGCGGTCTCGCAGCATGCGCGACGGGTCACGCTGCCGGTGCAGCAGCTCGTGCCGCGCCACGATCGCTACGTGCTGCCGGTGCTGGTAACGGGGGCGACACGCTGGTGTGATCAGCTCTGGCGCCGTGAGTTGGACGCCGGGCACTGGGCGCCGCGTAGCCATCCCGAATTGGTGGCAGAGGCTGTTTCGGAGTTCGCCGATCACGTCGGCGGCGGCCCGCAGAGCATCGCGCTGACGAAGGCCAGGGTCGGCGGGACGTTCCCACCTGGTGAGAGACGATGACCGGTTCCAGGTTGCCCAGGTCACGCCCTTAAACTTCAACAGGTGACTCCAGCAGCGCTCGCCGAGCTTGTCCACGCCCGTGCTCTCGACGTGCTGTCCAGTCGAGGGCTGGACACGTCGACTCTCCCTGTCGAGCTGACGATCGCGCGACCGCGCAACCCTGAGCACGGTGACTACGCGACCAATGTGGCACTGCAGTGCGGAAAGCAGCTCGGTGTCGCCCCCCGCGAGCTGGCAGCCTGGCTGGCGGAAGAGCTCGGTGGTGCACCCGAGATCGCCTCGGCGGAAGTGGCTGGCCCCGGCTTCGTGAACCTGCGCCTCGCGGCAAGCGCGCAGGGCGATCTGGTGCGCGAGGTGCTGTTGGCCGCGCATGGCTACGGCCGCAGCGAGTCGCTGGCCGGGAGCAAGATCAATCTGGAGTTCGTCTCGGCGAACCCGACGGGCCCGGTCCACCTCGGCGGCGCCCGGTGGGCGGCGGTCGGCGATGCGTTGGGCCGGGTGCTTACGGCCTCAGGCGCCGAGGTGACCAGGGAGTACTACTTCAACGACGCGGGCGGGCAGATCGAGCGTTTCGTCCGCTCCCTGATCGCCTCAGCCAGCGGCGAGCCTGTCCCGGACGGCGGGTATGCGGGCAGTTACCTCGATGAGCTCGCGTCCTCGGTGCTGCGGGAGGAACCAGCCGCGCTGTCGCTGCCCGCGCCCGAGCGGCACGAAACCTTCCGCCGCATCGGCGTTGGCCTGATGTTCGACGAGATCAAGACGAGCCTGCACGAGTTCGGTACCGATTTCGATGTCTACTTCCACGAGGATTCCCTGCACACCTCCGGCGCGGTAGACAAATGCGTCGCGCAATTGAAGGAATCGGGCAGCCTCTACCTCGCGGAAGGAGCGTGGTGGCTGCGCTCTACCGAGTTCGGTGACGACAAGGACCGCCCGGTGATCAAGAGCGACGGTACGGCCGCGTACATCGCCGGCGATATCGCGTACTTCGCCGACAAGCGAGCGCGTGGCTTCACGCTGTGTATCTATATGTTGGGCGCGGATCATCACGGCTATATCGGCAGGCTCAAGGCCGCGGCCGCCGCGCTCGGTGACGATCCGGCGGCAGTGGAAGTCCTCATCGGACAGCTGGTTAACCTGGTATCCGACGGCAAGCCGGTGCGGATGAGCAAGCGCGCGGGAACCGTTGTCACGCTGGAGGATCTGGTGGGTGCGGTCGGCGTTGACGCGGCACGCTACTCACTTGTGCGCTCCGCCGTTGGGTCCTCATTGGACGTCGACCTCGATTTGCTACGCAAGCGGACCAACGATAACCCGGTGTTCTACGTGCAATACGCACACGCACGCCTGTCCTCACTGCTGCGTAACGCCAGTGACCTCGGTATCGCGCTGGACGGCACATTGTCCGATGTGGAGTTCGGGCTGCTCGACCACGAGAAGGAGGGCGACCTGATTCGCACCATCGGGGAGTTCCCCGCAGTGGTCGAATCGGCGGCGAACCTGCGCGAACCCCACCGCGTCGCGCGGTACCTTGAGCAGCTTTCCGGCGCGTACCACAAGTTCTACGACTCCTGCCGGGTATTGCCTGCTGGAGACGAAGTGGCGACCGGCCTCACGATCGCTCGGTTGCGGTTGTGTCAGGCCGCAAAGCAGGTGCTAGCCAACGGGTTGGGGTTGCTCGGAGTGTCGGCACCGGAGCGGATGTGAGATGCGCGCACATCCCGCAGGACCACGGCACGCCGACGTAGTACACCCCGCCGACACCGCGGGACCCATCCCGTCCGGTGCGAAGCCGCTGGACGAGTTGCCCGCCGACGTTTGGCCGCGAAACGCCGGGCGCGACAGCCACGGCGTAGTGCGGTTGGCTGACATCGACGTACGCCAGCTCGCCGAGAGCTACGGCACACCCTTGTTCGTTGTCGACGAGGACGACTTTCGGTCCCGTTGCCGCGAATATGCCAAGGCATTCGGCGACGCCGCGACGGTGCACTACGCCTCGAAGGCGTTCCTGTGCGTCGCAGTCGCGCGCTGGGTGGCGCAGGAGGGGTTATCTCTGGACGTGTGTTCGGGAGGGGAGCTGGCGATCGCGCTGCGCGCAGGGTTCCCAGTAGAACGGATCACCTTTCACGGCAACAACAAATCCACTGCGGAGCTGACCGCCGCGGTGGCGGCCGGGGTCGGAGCCGTGGTGCTCGATTCCTTCTTCGAGATCGCCAGGCTCGACGCGATCGCGCGCGAGCACGGTGTGCGCCAGCAGGTGATGGTCAGGGTCACCGTCGGCGTCGAGGCGCATACCCACGAGTTCATCGCGACCGCGCACGAGGACCAGAAGTTCGGCTTCTCGCTCTCAGGCGGAGATGCGGCCGAGGCGGTGCTGCGGGTCATCAAGTCGGACGGGCTCCTGTTGGTCGGCCTGCACTCGCATATCGGCTCGCAGATCTTCGACACTTCCGGATTCGAGGTCGCCGCACACCGCGTGATCGGGCTGCTCGCGGACCTCTACCGCGAGCACGGCAGGGACGCGCTCGCGGCGCTGTCCACTGTGGACCTTGGTGGCGGGCTCGGTATCGCATACACCAGGGCCGACGATCCGATGCCGTTGACGCAGCTAGCCACGCACCTCGACAAGATCGTTCGCCACGAGTGCGAGTTGGAACAGTTGCCGATGCCGAGGATCGCAGTCGAACCCGGTAGGGGCATCGCCGGGCCGGGAACGGTCACGCTCTACCAGGTCGGCACGCTCAAGGACGTCGAACTCGACGCCGGAGTGCACCGTCGTTACGTCAGCGTTGACGGTGGCATGAGCGACAACATCCGCACCGCGCTCTACGACGCGGTGTATGACTGTCGGCTCGCGTCTCGCCCCGCGGGCGGGGACCCGCAGCTCACCAGGGTGGTCGGCAAGCACTGTGAATCCGGCGATGTCGTGGTCCGAGACTGCTGGCTACCCGGCGATCTCGCACCCGGCGACCTGCTGGCTGTCGCGGCCACCGGTGCGTACTGCTACTCCATGGCCAGCAACTACAACCAGGTGCCGAAACCCGCGGTAGTCGCTGTCCGGGACGGCGAGTCCCGGCTGCTGCTACGCGGGGAGACCGAGGATGACCTCTTCCGCCTGGAGGCGTTATGAGCAAGGATCGCGGAGCTTGCGGAGCGTTGCTCGTGGGAGCCGACCGGGTGCGGGTGTCCCGCAGGGCACTGGAGGCGTTATGAGCAAGGATCGCGGAGCTTGCGGAGCGTTGCTCGTGGGAGCCGACCGGGTGCGGGTGTCCCGCAGGGCACTGGAGGCGTTATGAGCAAGGATCGCGGAGCTGCACCCACGGCCGGCAGGGTCGCTCCGGAGAAGGACCGAATCAAGGTCGCGCTGCTCGGTTGCGGCACGGTCGGCACCGAGGTAGCGCGCTTGCTTACTGAGCAGGCGGCGGATCTTGCCGCGCGGATAGGTGCTCCGGTCGAACTCGCGGGCATCGCCGTGCGGCGGCCTAACCGGCATCCCGATGTGCCGCGCGAATTGCTGACTACGGACGCGGCGGCGCTCATCGCCTCCGATGTGGACGTGGTTGTCGAGGTGATCGGCGGTATCGAGCCGACAAGCGGCTTGCTGCGTCGCGCGTTGCGGGACGGGAAGTCCGTGGTGACCGCGAACAAGGCACTGCTTGCCGAGCATGCCGCGGAACTATTCGAAGCCGCTGACGCTTCCGGCGCCGATCTGTACTTCGAGGCGGCGGTCGCCGGGGCCATCCCGCTGCTGCGACCACTCCGGGAGTCCTTAGCGGGGGACCGGATCCAGCGGGTGACCGGGATTGTGAACGGCACCACCAACTACATCCTCTCCGCGATGGACGCCAGCGGTGCCGGTTACGCCGAGACATTGGACGAGGCGAGCAGGCTCGGCTACGCGGAGGCCGATCCGACCGCTGATGTCGACGGCTTCGACGCCGCTTCCAAGGCCGCGATCCTGGCATCGCTCGCGTTTCACACCAGGGTCACCGCTGCCGATGTGTATCGCCAGGGCATCGGCGCGGTCTCCGCGGCCGATATCGCCGCCGCGCAGGAGATCGGCCGGACGGTCAAGCTACTCGCGCTGTGCGAGCGGGTGGTCGACGGGTATGGCGCGGAGTCGGTATCGGTGCGAGTGCACCCGGCGATGATCCCGGTGGATCACCCGCTGGCCAGGGTCGGCGGCGCCTTCAACGCGGTGTTCGTCGAGGCCGAGGCGGCAGGGGAGTTGATGTTCTACGGCCGGGGCGCCGGAGGTGCCGCCACCGCGAGTGCCGTGCTCGGGGACCTGGTTGCGGTGGCGCGAAACCAGGTCGCGGGCGGTCGGGGGCCAAGGGAATCCGCGTACGCGGCATTACCGATCCGCCCGTTCGCCGACACCCCGACCAGGTACCACATCAGCCTCGATGTCACCGATGTGCCTGGCGTGCTAGCCCAGGTGGCTGCGGTGTTCGCCGAGCACGAGGTCAGCATCGCGGCGGTCCGGCAGGAAGTGAGGGTCGGCGAGGCGAGCCTTGTGGTGGTCACCCACCTCGCTTCTGAGGCGGCCTTGCGTTCCACAGTGGACAAGATCTCTGGACTGCCGGTAGTGCGTGAGGTGGTCAGCGTGATGCGCGTGGAAGGTGAGAAGCAATGACCTTGCCGACGGAGCTGCCGGTACGCCCTGGCTGGCCGGGCGTGCTGCGGGCTTACGCCGACCGCATCCCGCTGCCGCCAGGAGCCGAGGTCATCACGTTGCACGAGGGCGGCACGCCGCTACTCGGCGCGCCGCACCTGTCCGAGTTGACCGGAACTGAGGTTCACCTCAAGGTCGAGGGCGGCAACCCGACCGGGTCGTTCAAGGACCGTGGCATGACCGCGGCGATCACCGACGCGCGTGCCGCAGGCAGCAAGGCGGTGATCTGCGCATCGACCGGGAACACCTCTGCCTCGGCCGCTGCCTATGCCGCTCGTGCCGGGATGACCTGCGCGGTGTTGGTGCCGAGCGGGAAGATCGCGCTGGGCAAGCTGGCGCAGGCGGTGGCGTACGGAGCCAAGATCCTGCAGGTCGACGGTAACTTCGACGACTGCCTTGAGTTGGCGCGCAAGACCGCGAGCCAGTACCCCATCAGCTTGGTCAACTCCGTGAACCCGGTGCGCATCGAGGGCCAGAAGACCGCAGCCTTCGAGATTTGCGATGTACTCGGCCGGGCTCCCGATATCCACCTGTTGCCAGTCGGCAACGCCGGGAACATCACCGCGTACTGGAAGGGCTACCGAGAGTACGCGACAGACGGTGTGGTAGAGAACACACCCCGACTGTTCGGTATCCAGGCGGCTGGTGCCGCGCCGCTGGTGCGGGGTGAGCCGGTGACCGAACCGGAGACCATCGCCACCGCGATTCGGATCGGAAGCCCGGCTTCCTGGCACGGCGCGCAGGCCGCGCGGAAGGAATCCGATGGGCTGTTCGAGGCGGTCACGGACGAGCAGATCATGGTGGCCTACCGGTTGCTTGCCAGCCGGGAGGGGGTGTTCGTCGAGCCGGCTTCCGCGGCGAGCGTCGCCGGGCTGCTGCTGACCGCGGCCGACGGGCGCTTGCCCGCAGGTTCGCTCGTGGTGTGCACGGTGACGGGTCACGGCCTGAAAGATCCCGCGGCCGCACTGGAGGGCATGGTCGAGGTAGCTGCCTTGCCCGTCGATCCGGCAGCCGTAGCCCACGCGCTGGAACTGACACCGTGAGTACTTTCTACGGTTATAGCCGTCGAAAGTACTCACGGTTGCTGAGCAGCGGAAATCGGGGCGGGCGGTGACCGTGGGCGAGGTGCGGGTGACGGTTCCCGCCTCGACGGCGAATCTTGGCTCGGGGTTCGACGCGCTCGGTATGGCACTGGCGATGCACGACACGGTGGCCGTGCGGGTCGCGGATCACGGGCTGCGGATAGAGGTGACCGGTGTGGGTGCCGGGTCGGTGCCACGGGACGAGGGGCATCTGGTGCTGCGCGCGCTGCGCGCGGCAGCGGAGCGGCTCGGGCTCGCACTGCCAGGGCTGGTGCTGAGTTGCCAGAACACCATCCCGCACGCCCGCGGCCTCGGGTCCTCGGCCGCCGCCATCGTGGCGGGTGTCGCGGCCGCCTACCGGCTGGCGGGGAAAGTCCTCGACGACGATGCGCTGCAGCTGGCGGCGAGCTTCGAGGGGCACGCGGACAACGCGGCGGCGTGCCTGCTCGGCGGACTGGTGGTGGCGTGGCAGGACGGCGGGTTTTACCGCGCGACCCGGCTGTCGCCGCACGAATCGCTGCGGCCGATCGCGCTGGTGCCGGAGACCGAATCGGCTACTCACACCACGCGTGGCCTGCTGCCCAGTCAGGTGCCGCACGTCGATGCCGCGTTCGCCGCGGGCAGGGCCGCGCTCGCGGTGCACGCGTTGACCCGCGCGCCGCAGCTGCTGCTTCCCGCCACGGCCGACCGGTTGCACCAGGACTACCGGGAGGCCGCATGGCCGGAGTCGATGCGGCTGGTGCGCGGGCTGCGGTCGGCGGGCATGGCGGCGGCGATCTCCGGCGCGGGCCCGACGGTGCTGGCGCTGTCCACCGATGGCGGATTGCCCGATGACCTCGAGTTGGCCGGGTTCGCGGTGTGCCCGCTGGCTGTGGATCGCCGCGGTGTCCGGGTCGAAGCCGCCGACTGACACGCCCGTGAGGGGGGTGGTTGTTGCACCATGGTGCGGCTCCGGCTACCCTCGACCTTATTCAGTCACCGCATTCGCGGAGGTCCGTGCGGTTCGGTGTCGTCTCTGGGGTTTGTCCCAGGTCGTATCCCTCGTCAAGAGTTGACCTCATACCAGGTGAGCATTGGCGGGTTACCGATCGCCGCGGTGACCGATGAGGGTTCCTTGTGAGCCCTGTGCCCGTGTCGGCGTGGTCTTGATCCGTCCGCATCGGGTGATGATTGCCGTTCCGCGTTCCGTCGGACGGCAGGTCCGCTGGTCCACGTAGGAGGCGTGAACCGGTCAGGAAGGACATGTGTGAGCAACACTGAATTGTTGAACGGCCCGGCTGAGAACGCCACCGTGCCGGCCGAAACCGCGCAGCCGCCGTCCACGCAGGACGCGTCTGCCGAGACCGCTTCGAATGGCAGCACCGGCGGCGTTACTCGCCGTCGCGGCGGCCTTTCCGGAATGGTGCTCGCTGAGCTGCGGGAATTGGCTGGTCAGCTGGGAATCAGCGACACCACTGGACTGCGGAAGGGCGACCTCATCGCCGCGATTAAGGAACGGCAGGCGGCGGGGCCGGCCCGCTCGAGTAGCGATCAGCTCCCCTTCGGCGAGCAGCAGGCCGCGTCGGTGGCGCCGCCGAAGGCTGCGACTCCCACGAGCACCGAGCCGACGACGCAACCGGACGATGGAGAACCTGCCCAGGTTACCGCGGACGCGACCGAGCGGGCCGCACCTGCCAGAAGCAGCCGCAGGAGGCGCTCAGGCGCTCGCCCCGCGGGTGCGCCGGAGATGGCGGACACACCGAGCGATGCCAAGCCGAGCGACACCGAGAGCGATGCTGTGGAGCAGGCTCCGTCGGAGACTCGCCAGCGCGGCGACCGCCAGCAGGGCGACCGCCAGCGCGACCGGCAGCAAGGTGACCGGCAGCAGGGCGACCGCCAGCAGGGCGACCGCCAGCAGGGCGACCGCCAGCGCGGCGACCGGCAGCAGGGCAACCGGCAGCAGGGCAACCGGCAGAACGATCGCCAGCAAGGGAACCGGTCCCAGCGCAATAACCAGCAGAACTACTCCGACGATGACGACGACGACGAAGGCGGGCGCGGCCGTCGCGGTCGCCGGTTCCGCGACCGTCGTCGCAATCGCGGGGGGCACAACGAGAACGACACCGAGATCCGCGAGGACGATGTCCTGCTTCCGGTGGCCGGGATCCTGGATGTGCTGGACAACTACGCGTTCGTGCGCACGTCCGGTTACCTGGCGGGCCCCAGCGACGTGTACGTCTCCCTGTCCCTGGTGCGCAAGTACAAGCTGCGTCGTGGTGACGCCATCACCGGCACCGTGCGCCAGCCGAGGGAAGGCGAGCAGCAGCGGCAGAAGTTCAATCCGCTGGTGCAGGTGGACAGCATCAACGGGCTGGACCCTGAGCAGGCCAAAGCGCGCCCCGAGTTCACCAAGCTGACCCCGCTCTACCCGAACGAGCGGCTGCGCTTGGAGACCGAACCGCACGTGCTGACGACCAGGGTGATCGACCTGGTGATGCCGGTCGGGAAGGGGCAGCGTGCACTGATCGTGTCGCCGCCCAAGGCCGGTAAGACCACGATCATGCAGGCCATCGCGAACGCGATCACCAAGAACAACCCGGAATGCCACCTCATGGTCGTGCTCGTCGATGAGCGGCCGGAAGAGGTCACCGATATGCAGCGCTCGGTGGAAGGTGAGGTTATCGCCTCAACCTTCGACCGGCCGCCGGGTGACCACACGGCGGTTGCCGAGTTGTCGATCGAGCGGGCCAAACGGCTGGTCGAGATGGGGCATGACGTCGTCGTGCTGCTGGACTCCATCACCCGCCTCGGCAGGGCGTACAACCTGGCAGCACCGGCGTCAGGGCGCATCCTGTCCGGTGGTGTTGACTCCACCGCGCTGTACCCGCCGAAGCGGTTCCTCGGCGCGGCGCGGAACATCGAGAACGGTGGTTCGCTGACCATCTTCGCTACTGCGATGGTGGAGACGGGATCCACGATGGACACTGTGATCTTCGAAGAGTTCAAGGGCACCGGTAACGCCGAGCTCAAGCTGGATCGCAGGATCGCAGAGCGCAGGGTGTTCCCCGCGGTTGACGTGAACCCCTCCGGTACCCGCAAGGAGGAGTTGCTGCTGTCTCCTGACGAGCTGGCGGTGACCCACAAGTTGCACCGGGTGCTGCACGCGCTGGACTCGCAGCAGGCGATCGACCTGTTGATGGATCGTCTGCGCAAGACCAAGACGAACATCGAGTTCCTGATGCAGGTGGCCAAGACCGCTTCCGGTACCGGCGGCGAGGACTGAGCCGAACTGAGCGAAGGGCCCTTGTCACGATCGACAGATCGTGACAAGGGCCCTTCGTCTTCCCCCGGGGATGTATCCGAGCCGACGAGAGGTCAGGGGTGGATCTGGTTGATCGTCGCTTCGAGTGAGAAGGTCGCGGTATCGTTCCCCGCTTCATTTCCGGCTGAATAGGGAAGCTCTATTGTAATAGTCACGTTCTTCGACTGCTGCGCTGAAAGAATGCCAAAATACTGGTTCGGAGTGGCCGCGACCTCGCTCAGGCTGGCTCTTCCGATGTGGTGCCCCTCGGAGTCGGAAACCTCGACAAGGAGATCATTCGCGAGTTTGCCCGCGGTCCTGGAGTCGTTGGTTACACTCAGCGACAGCGCACCGGGGATCGATCCGGTGTTGGTGAGGGTGAAGGTGGTTGTCTGTGAGGGGTCCCCTGGCGCGAGGTTGGCGGCATCGATCGGCTTACTACCCGCGGACTGACCCGTCGCCAGCGTGAGCGAAGCAGATGTCACCGACTGGCTCGGTGAACTCGCGGTGTCGCTGAAGTAAGAATACGTGCCCGCACCGGCCGCACCGATCACCGCCGCTATGGCGAGCCCACCTGCACTCAGTACTAGCTCTTTCTTCATGCCAACCTGTGCCTGGGATCATGACCGCTGTTGTGGTAGCCGCTGCCGGGTGGCCGGGTCACGGCGAAGGTGCTTCCACCTGGCGCAGCGTGAAGTCGATGTTGCTGGTGCCGGATAGTCCCTGCACCGCGTTGTCGACGGCGTCCGGGTTCGTTGTCGGCCAACTGATGGTGATCGTGTACGTCTGGATGTCTTTCGGCTGCATCCGGCCGAGGTCACGTGTGCTGCTGGCGGCCTGAACCATCCTCAGCAAGGTGCCCTTGAAGACGGGCTGCGCTGTGCCCGCCTTGTCAACCTCGGCCTGCAGTACATCGGCCAATGCGGGGGAGCCGGCCGAATTGATCTTCGCGTAGAGCTCGCCGGTGACATTGCCGGTGTTCTGCAGGGTCAACGTTTCGCTGATCGAATCGCCGGGCTTGAGCGTGTCGAGATCAATGGTGTCGCCGGAGACCGTTCGACCAAGGTCGAGCGTGAGGGTGCCCGCGGTCCTGGTGCTGGCCGGGGTGTGCTGCTGGGCGCTGAAGTAGGAGTACGTGCCTGCGGTTACCGCCATCGCGGCGCCGATGACCGCGACAGCGCCTACCGCGATAGCGAACTTCTTGTTCATGAGGAGTCCTTCTCGGCCAGCACACGACAGGCGGTTCGCCCATATAGCGAGTCAGCATCGCTGGTGGTATCGCCGCGGGTCATCGCCAAAATTGGTGATAGCCGCATACCCATATTTGGGGATGCCCGAAACGTTACAGGGGGCGCATGCTGCTGCCCTCGGTTTGTCGCCGAGCGGACCCTAGGCAACCGGAGGTCGGGGATGGCCACGGTCACGCGCCGCGAACCGGCGCGGCCCGCGCATCGAGGCCGGAGGATTGGCAATATCGCCAGCACGGTGGCTGTTGGCGTGTTCGTGGTCGCAGCGGTGGCCCTGGCGCTGGCCTTGACGCTGGTACCCGCGATTGCCGGTGGGCGCACCCTCACCGTGCTCACCGGAAGCATGCGACCTGCCATACCCGCTGGCTCGGTTGTGGTGGTGCGGCCGGTAGCGCCCGAAAGCCTTGTCGTGGGCGATGTGATCACCTACGCCACTATCGATCCGGTATCCGGCCATGACGAGTTGGTGACCCACCGGGTTGCCGAGTTGCGGCCTGGCGGGGTGTTCATCACCAAGGGCGATGCGAACCGGGTCCCTGACAGTCGTCCTGTCGCGGCGTCCCAGGTGCGCGGCAAGGTCTGGTACCACATCCCGATCGTCGGCGAACTGCGCGGCGATCTGGTGAGCCCTGCCGGTGCGGCCTACGCGGGTGCGGCCCTGCTGCTGGCATTCGGCTGGTTCGTGCTGCGAGGAAGGAAGAAACATGACACCGATAACGGCGACCGGGCGGCTCCATGAGCGCGCGCATCGGTAGCGTTCGCCTTGTACTGGGTGGTGCACTGCTCGGTGCGGTGCTCGTGGTGGCCGCTGCGCTGGTCAGTTGGGGGACCACGAGCGCACAGTTCACTGACAGTGCGCGGGTGACAACGGTGCGGGTAACTGTGGGTGGTTCAACCGGGCAGGACATTGCGCGGCCGAACCTGGCACATTCGCACTCCGCCGGCCCGCACGTCAACGGTTACCTGCCGCCAGTGGCGCTGGGTGCACGCGGGAAGTCCGCCCTGGGCGGTAAGCATGGACATGGCGATGCCAAGCAATTTCTGGTTACGCCGTTCGGTCGAGTGATACACATAGGGTAGTTATTTGACGTCACCCTTCTGTGATGTCACTGGTGGTAGAGGCTGGTTTGCGGAAAGTTGCTGTAACGCAGAGTAGAAACGGTCGATAGTCAAGATAGCGCCGTGGCCAGGCCGCAGTCGCTGTCGCCCGAGCCGATCCGAAGTTCGGATCGCGGGGGGTGTGTTTCGTGATCGAACGCGGAGCGTGCGGAACGAGGAGCGGGGCTGGATGAGTCCAGGTGACCCGATAGTCGAGGAGCAGCCGACGCGGCTGGCGCGGCAGGGATGGTTCGGTATGGCCATTGACCTGCTGCTGGTGCTCGCTGCCGCTGGCGTGGTGCTGTTCGCTTCCACCTGGCCGTCCGTTACCGGCCACTTACCGCTGGTCCAGGTCGATCTGCTGCTGGCTCTGGCCTCCGCGGGCCTCGCCGCCGGTGCCGCATTGATCGCATGGCTGACATCGCGGATGAGCGCACCTTCGCTGGTCGGCGGCTACTCGGCGGCGCTGGCGTGCTACGCGATCGTGGTGATGCCGCTGAGCGTGATGCACGCCTCGCCTGTGCAGGCCGGGTTGCAGGCGGCGCGAATGACGGCCAACGTGTGCTTCCTCGGGATGCTGCTGCTCGCACTGTTCCCGACGACGATGCGCTGGCTGTCCAGCTGGCTGGCACTGCTCTGTGCGGTCGCCGTGACCGTGCTGGCAGGCCTGCTCGCGGGCTGGTTGCCCGGATATCACGCGTTCTTCCTTGACGGTGCGACGTTGCCGGAACGGCTGGTGTTGCTGGGCTGGTGCGTTGTGGCGGCACTGTTCATGGCGCGCGGGGCGCTCACCAAGCAGTCGACGACATGGCGAATGGGCCTCGCTGTCGCCATCCTCGCCATCGCGCACCTGATCTTGATTGGCCAGCGGCCAGGCACGCTGCCGTTCGCCGCTTTGCGCGCACTCGGGCTCATGATGCTGGTGCTGGTGCTCGGGCTGCACGCGTGGGAAGTGGCGCGCGGGATCGTGAGGCGCAGGGAAGCGGAAGCCCAGCGGCTACGGACGGTTGAAATCGCGACCGCGGAGCGCGACCACGAGATGCGCAACGTACTTTCCGGCCTCTCGGGTGCCGCGTACGTGCTCTCCTCAGGTGGGCAGGCGTTGCCAGAGCTCGGTGGTGCGGTACATCGGGAACTCGAACGACTGCGGGCGTTGCTGGAACGTTCGCCTTCACCGTCCGACCCCGACAGTGTGCCGCTGGAGGACGTGTTGCGGCAGCTGGTGACACTGCGCAGGGCGGTGGGGGAGCCGATGGAGTTGGACGTGGAGCCAGGGCTGCGGACCGCGGTACCCGCCGCGGTGCTGGCACAGGTGGTTACCAACCTGCTGGTGAACTGCGCCAGGCACGCGCCGGGAGCCTCGGTGCGGGTGACCGCGCGGTCTGAGAATGACAACACGGTGGTCACGGTGGTGGACGACGGACCCGGGATCTCCGGTCGGGCGCCCGCCAGGGAGGGCGGCTTCGGTGTGCCGGTCAGCGCACGGCTGCTCGCCGAGCACGGTGGCAGCCTCCGTTTCGAGTCGGGCGAGGGTGGCCTCGGCTGTGTCGCCGTGGTGTCCCTGCCCGCGGGCGGCGCTGAGCGGGCGGCGCAGGCGGCGCCCCAGGAGCGCCCGGTGGTAGGGATCGCCTGATGACAGCGGCGGGCACAGTGCTGGTCGTGGACGACCACGAGCTTTTCAGTACCAGCCTGGTGTATCTGCTCGGCGCCAGGGGCATCGGCGCGCAGCGCTGCTCCAGTACCGATCCGGATCTCGTGCTTGCCGAGGCGGGCGGGCATGAGCCCGGCGTGGTGCTGCTCGATCTTGACCTCGGCAACGGACCGGACGGCGTGGAGATCGACGGCTGCGAGTTGGTGCCGCCGCTGCGTACCGATGGCTGGTCGGTCCTGGTGCTCACCGGCTCGGTTGACCGCACCCGCATCGCTACCGCTGTGGCGCTCGGCGCGGTGGGGTGGGTCAGCAAGACCGCGTCGTTCCCGACGCTGGTCCAGCGTGCGGTCGACGTGCTGGAGGGCCGCAGCGTCATGGAGTCCAACGAGCACGCCGACCTGCTCGCCCTGTACCGGGAATACCACGCGGCGCAGCAGGTGGCACGGACGAAGCTGGACAGGCTTTCCGCCAGGGAGCGGGAAGTACTGCGGTTACTGGCCGACGGTCAGCAGGCGGCGGCGATCGCCTCGCATTTCGTGACATCGCTGTCCACGGTGCGGGCGCAGATCAGGTCGATCCTGAGCAAGCTCGAGGTGACCTCACAGCTCGCGGCGGTCGCGCTGACACATCGGTTTCCCGGAGA
>JBOHEL010000052.1:0-16691 GCA_050700995.1 Sciscionella sp.
CTGGACCAGTTCGGCA
The DNA here is from genome assembly GCA_050700995.1 of Sciscionella sp. Lineage (GTDB taxonomy): Bacteria > Actinomycetota > Actinomycetes > Mycobacteriales > Pseudonocardiaceae > JBOHEL01. The sequence continues at coordinate 17 of JBOHEL010000052.1, forward strand.
GGGTCGCGACCGACTTGCGGGTGTCGCTCACAGACCACTGCAACCTGCGCTGTACGTACTGCATGCCCGCGGACGGTCTGGACTGGCTGCCCAAGAGCGAGGTGCTGACAGACGAGGAGCTGATCAGGCTGATCGGCGTCGCCGTGGAGCGGCTCGGCATCACAGACATCCGCTTCACGGGTGGCGAGCCGCTGCTGCGGCGCGGGCTGGAGCAGATCGTCGCCGCGACCGCTGCCCGGCAACCTCGGCCGCGAATCTCTATGACCAGCAACGGAATCTCGCTGTCGCGGCGCGCGACGGCGTTGGCCGAGGCCGGGATGGACCGCGTCAATATCTCACTTGACTCGGTGCGACGGGCAACCTTCAACAAGATCACCCGCCGCGACCGTCTCGATGACGTGCTCGCGGGCCTCGCCGGGGCGGCCGAGGCCGGGATGGGCCCGGTGAAGGTGAACGCGGTGCTGCTGCGCGGTATCAACGACGACGAGGCCATACCGCTGCTGCGCTACTGCCTTGTCAGGGGCTACCAACTGCGCTTCATCGAGCAGATGCCGCTGGACCCGCAGCACGGCTGGGACCGCACACAGATGATCACCGCCGAAGAGATCCTCACCGAACTCGCCACCGCGTTCGAGCTAACGCCCCACCCTAGTGCGCGCGGCAGCGCACCAGCGGAGCGGTGGACCGCGTCAGACGGCTCGCTGCGCGGCACGGTCGGCGTGATCGCCTCCGTGACCCGACCGTTCTGCGCTGACTGCGACCGCACCCGCCTCACCGCGGACGGTCAGATGCGAACCTGCCTGTTCGCCGCCACCGAGACCGACCTGCGCGCACTGCTCCGTGCTGGCGCTTCCGACCAGGAACTGGCCGAGGCGTGGCAGCAAGGTATGTGGCGGAAGCTGGCGGGCCACGAGATCAACTCAGCCGGTTTCGCGCAGCCGATCCGGCCGATGAGCGCGATTGGCGGCTGAGGGCATGGCAAGCTCGGTACAGCTCTGTTACTACGCGGGCGCCAGGGCCGCGGCAGGCGTCTCCGAGGAACGCATCGAACTACCGGAGCCGGTCACCATCGCCACGGTACTTGACGCTGTGGTGGCGCGGCGCGGCCCGGCGCTGCACCGGGTGCTCGCGGTATGCAGCTTCTTACTGGACGGCACCGCGGTACACGATCGCGACGCGGCCGTCCCCAACGGCGCACAGCTGGACGTGCTGCCGCCCTTCGCAGGCGGCTGACTACCCGGAGTGTGGCGCTCGCGCGGGCGTGGGCTCACTGTCGATCGGCGTCCCCATGCCGTTCATCGCGTCTTCAGCACCCCGACACGCCATAGAAAAAGTCCCAGATGGGGTGACTCACGACTCACGATCAGTGATTTATTTCGAGAAGGACACGGCCAGATAACGACGCCGTGACCAGCACAAACGTGCGAATCGGTAATGGTTGCCTGCCGTTACTGTGATGACGGTCACGCCGCTCAGGATTTCCACTGCCGCCAATCGTTACGTACGGTCGCTTCCGGTTGGCCCCGACTGACCATGCAACACCGAGTGCCCAAGCGCCGAACCCTGTCCAGGGCACCGGAACACAACCCCGAGCGAGAAACCACTATCGGGACAGGGACGAGGACGCACCTCCGGGCACGCAACGCATACCGGTGGTGAAGCCGGGCCAGGCGCAATTCGCTGGCCTCTAGCCCGGCAGGGTCACCCGATGGCCCTTGTCCTGCGAGCACGACTCCAGCAGGCGCGGATAGGTCGAGAGGATCATGTCTTCTTACCAAGGCAAGCATCGCAAACAGTCCAGTGCCGCTCGTAACGTCGCCAGGGTCGCCCTTGCAGGCGCGATCATGAGTGCTCCCGCCATCATCGCGGCAGCCCCGGCCAGCGCGACGAACTGGGACGCTGTCGCTCAGTGCGAGAGCAGCGGCAACTGGCACACCAACACCGGCAACGGCTACTACGGCGGCCTACAGTTCACGCAGAGCACCTGGAAGGCCAACGGTGGTACCGGCAGCGCGCAGAACGCTTCCCGCGCCGAGCAGATCAAGGTTGCCGAGAACGTGAAGCAGAGCCAGGGCATGGGCGCATGGCCGGTGTGCGGCTCCCGTGGCGGCAGCAGCGCCAGCTACTCCCACCACTCGAGCCAGAGCTCCTCCAGCGGGAGCTCCAGCTCGCACGAGTCGAGTGCCCCCACCCAGCAGAGCACTCACGAGAGCCACGTGAGCCACGTGAGCTACAGCGCGCCGAAGTCGAACCCGAACGGCGACTACGTCGTGAAGGCGGGCGACACGCTGAGCAAGATCGCCACGGCGAAGGGCCTTGGCACGTTCCAGAAGCTGGTTTCGCTCAACAAGGGTTACATCAGCAACCCGAATCTGATCCTGGTCGGCCAGAAGATCGCCACCAAGTAGGACTCGGCTGATCTGCTGATCGACCGTGTGGAAGGCCCCACCGCGGTCCCCCGTGCGGCGGGGCCTTCCACTACGCAAGACCCACACAGAGTTACGGACAGTTGACCCATTCCTCGGAGCCGTCGGACAGCGACTGGCGCTTCCACACTGGCAGCCGCCGCTTCACCTCGTCCACCAGCTCGCCGCAGGCCTCGAACGCCTCCCCTCGGTGGTCCGCTGACACCGCGCAAGCCAGCGCAACATCACCGATCCCGAGCACCCCGACCCGGTGGCTCACCGCTAGCTTTCGCAGCCGGGGATAACGAGCCGCCAGCTCGTGGGCGACCTCGGCGATCGTGGTGCCCGCCGCGGGATGTCCGACATATTCCAGTTCGGTGACGCTACGACCGTGGTCATGGTCCCTGACCACCCCCGCGAAGGTCACCACCGCACCGGCCGCGGCATCGGCGACCAGCGCGGCGTGCTCCGCCACCGACAGCGGCGCGTCGACCACTTCCGCCCGCAGCACCACCGGGCGCGCAGAACCTGCGTCCCCGTCGACCACAGCCTCCGCTGCGGCGCCATCGGTGTGCGCGACATGGTCACCGCCGCGCAACTGGTCCAAGGCATGAGCCAGCACGCCGTCCAGCACCGCGAGCCCGTCCGACACTCCACCCGTTGAGCCAGGCAGGTTGACCACGAGCGTCCGGCCAACCACGCCCGCAACTCCGCGCGAGAGCACTGCGGTAGGCACGCCAGGCAGCCCGGCGGCACGCACCGCATCGGCCAACCCTGGTACCTCGTAGTCCAGCACGCGCTTGGTGACCTCAGGGGTGCGATCGGTGGGCGATATCCCGGTACCGCCGGTGGTGATGGCCAGATGCGCCCCTGCCGCAACAGCCGCCCGCAGCCGTTCGGCGACCGGATCGCCGTCGGCAACCACGGCAGGCGCGTCCACGGTGTAGCCCCGATCGCGCAGCCAGTCCACGATCATCGGACCGGTGCGATCCGGGTACACACCGGCCGCCGCGCGATTCGACGCGACGATGACCTCTGCTCGATAGCTCATCTATCCTCCGGCCTACGCCACGACCCGGTCTTGCCGCCGTCCTTGCGTTCCACCCGCACCGAGTCGAGCACCGCGGCCGGGTCGACCGCCTTGATCATGTCGTGCAGTGTGAGACCAGCCACGGCCACCGCGGTCAGCGCCTCCATCTCCACACCGGTGCGGTCTGCGGTGCGCACCGTCGCGGTGATATCGACCTGCTTCTCGACGAGTTCCAGATCCAACCGCACGCTCGACAGCGCGATGGGATGACAGAGCGGAACCAGATCGGGGGTGCGCTTGGCTCCCATAATCCCGGCAATCCTCGCGGCCGCCATGGCATCGCCCTTCGGCAGGCCTGCACCGCGCAACAGCTCGACAACCTCGGCAGTGGTACGCACCACACCGGTCGCCACAGCTTCCCTCGCACTCACCTGCTTGCCGGAGACATCCACCATCCTGGCGGCGCCGCTGGCATCGGTATGACTCAGCTCTCCCACTCCGTGAGTCTATGCGGCGTCCAACGGAGGGGAAATGTCGCGGGCGTCCCACCAGGGACACCCACAACTGCGTCTCCCCCCGCGACAGTCAGGCTTGGGGGTCGGCTTCCGCGGCCTTGCGGACCGCTTCGGCGACGGCGGGGGCGACCGCGGAGTCGAACACGCTCGGCACGATGAACGAGGCATTCAGCTTGTCGCCGTCCACCACATCTGCCATGGCGTCCGCCGCCGCGAGCAGCATGTCCTCGGTGATAGTCCTTGCCTGGGCGTCGAGCAGGCCGCGGAAAACGCCAGGGAATGCCAGCACGTTGTTGATCTGGTTCGGGTAATCCGACCGACCGGTTGCGACCACCGCGGCATGCCGCTGCGCCTCCAGCGGGTCGACCTCGGGATCGGGATTGGCCAGCGCGAACACCACGGCGTTATCGGCCATCGTGGCCACCTGCTCGGCACCGAACAGGTTGGGAGCGGACACACCGATGAACACATCCGCGCCAACCAGCGCTTCGTGCAGCGTGCCCTGCTGCTTACCGGAGTTGGTGTGCTCGCCGATCCACCGCAAGTTCTCGTCGGAGTCGCCTCGGCCGTCGTACACCACGCCGTCGATGTCCACGGCCACGATGTCGGCGGGCTGCTTCTGCAGCAACAGGCGGATGATGGCCGAGCCCGCCGCGCCCACCCCCGACATTACGATCTTGCATTCCTCGATCGGTTTGCCTACCACGCGCAGTGCGTTACGCAGGGCGCCGACCACGACGATGGCCGTGCCGTGCTGGTCATCGTGAAACACCGGGATGTCGAGCTTCTCCCGCAGCCTGCGCTCGATCTCGAAGCAGCGTGGCGCTGCGATATCCTCCAGGTTGATGCCGCCGTAAACCGGCGCGATCACCTCGACGGTCCGGATGATCTCCTCGGTGTCCTGAGTGTCGAGACACACCGGCCAGGCGTCAACCCCGGAGAACTTCTTGAACAGCGCGGCCTTACCCTCCATGACCGGAAGAGCGGCGGCAGGCCCGATGTTACCCAGCCCCAGCACCGCCGAGCCGTCTGTGACCACCGCGACGGTGTTGCGCTTGATGGTGAGCCTGCGGGCGTCGGTGGGGTTCTCCTTGATCGCCTGGGAGATCCTGGCGACACCTGGGGTGTAGGCGCGGGAGAGGTCATCGCGGTTGCGCAACGCGACCTTGGGGGTGACCTCGATCTTGCCGCCGAGGTGGACCAGGAAAGTCCGGTCGGACACCTTGCGCACCACCACGTCTGGCAGGGCGGCCAGCGCGTCGGTGACGTCCTTGACCTGGTCGCCGGACACGGTGTTGCAGGTGATGTCGATGACCACCCTGTCGGCGTGCGACTCGACGACGTCGAACGCCGTGATGACACCGCCGACCTTGCCGACCGTGCTGGTCAGGTCACCAGCGGCACCCGAAGAAGGTGGCGTCTCCACCCTGACTGTGATGGAGTAACCGGGACCTGGAACCGGCATGAGGGTCCTTTCGGGCGGAAGAGCTGGCGAGCTACCTGTTGATCTCGGTCTGCGGATGGTCGTACGCAACCTCGGTCAGCGGGAGATCGATGTCACCGAACGGTGACAACGCTCCGGTGAGTTCCGTGGCGAACTCGCTTACCGGATGCCCGTCACCCTCCGGCCAGTCCGGGTCGATGTGATCCGCACGATCAGCGGCCTTGCCCACGGCTCCTCCTCGTTGTTGCGACCGGCGGTGTCATCACGGGCGTTGTCACTAGCAGCCACCCTGTCACTACCGGCACCACCTTGCACGCGCCTACCGGCATGATTTTGCCGTATCGCCCCGGCATGCCCGTCGTCGGGGCGATACGGCCGCGCAAGCTCTTATACGGTGGTCGGGATGCCAACCCCTACCCTCGCCGAGACGTTGCGCGCAGCCGAAGATGCCACGCTGCGCCGATTGCTGCGCGCCCGGCCTGATCTGGCCACCCCGCCGCCCTCGGACACCGCCGTGCTGGCCACCCGTGCCGCGACGCGCGCCTCTGTCGCCCGCGCCTGCGAGGGACTGGACGCGTTCACGCTGAAGGTGCTGGAAGCACTGCTCGTCATCGATGCCGATACCGCCGCGGTCGCGGCAGCCGATCTGGACCCACTGCTCGGTCCCTCGGTCTCCCCCGAGCAGACCGCGCACGCACTACACCGGCTCCGCGAGATCGCGCTGGTATGGGGGGACGCGAACGGGATCTCGGTGATACCGACCACCCGCGACGCGATGCCGCCCTACCCCGGTGGCCTGGCCCGCCGCTCGCCAGCATTGGAAAGCGTCGACCTCTCCACACTGCTGCGCGGCCTTCCCGAATCCGAGCGCGGGGTGCTGGTCAAGCTCGCGGAGGGGCCACCCGTCGGCCGCACCAGGGATGCCGCACAGGTGGTGGCCGCAGCACAAGCGAGGACACCGATACAACGCCTGCTCGCGATGAATCTGCTGCTACGCAAGGACTCCGAGACCGTGGAGCTACCGAGACAGGTCGCGCTGCTACTGCGCGGTGACCATCCCATCGGGATGGTGGCGCCCGAACCGCAAGCACTGGCCACAAAGGACACCAGCCAGTCCGGAGTGGACTCCAACGCCGCGGCCGAGGCGGCACGGCTGTGCCGGGAACTGGCCTGGGTTCTGGAATCCTGGTCGGCCGAACCGCCCGCCGTACTACGTTCCGGTGGTATCGGGGTCCGCGAGCTCCGACGGATCTCCCGTGAGCTCGACGTCGACGAGCGGCGCACCACACTGCTGCTGGAATTACTCCTCGGTGCGGACCTCATCGCCGTGGACGCCGCCTCCGATCCCGGCGAATGGGTTCCGACCACCCACGTCGACGCCTGGCTCGCGGCGGCGACCGAGCAGCGCTGGGCGGTGATCGCCATGGCGTGGCTGCGCTTGCCGCGCCTGCCTGGCCTTGCAGGTCTGCGTGACGCCAAGGACCGCCCGCTCGCGGTACTCACCGACGACCTGCACCGCCCGCTCGCGCCTGCCGAGCGCCACCGGGTACTCACAGCGCTCGGCGAGCTGGACCCAGGCGTGGTCGCCACCGACGTTGACGAGTTGGTGGCGCTGCTGGCATGGCGCGCGCCTCGGCGGGGCGGACGGCTGCGAGACGAGTTGGTGCGCTGCACGGTCGAGGAAGCGATCGCGCTCGGGGTCGCCGCGCCGGGGACACCGCACACCGTGGCGCTCTCGACTGCGGGCAGGACGCTACTCACCGAAGGCGCCGAAGGTGCGGCCGCGTGGTTGTCGGGGGCGCTGCCGGAACCGATCGAGCACGTACTGGTGCAGGCTGATCTTACCGTCGTGGCGCCGGGGCCGCTGCGTCCCTGGCTTGCCAGCGAGATCGCGCTGACCTCGGATGTCGAGTCGACCGGGTCGGCGACCGTGTACCGGATCGGCGAGCATTCGGTACGGCGTGCGCTGGATGCCGGCCGCACCGCCGCGGAGTTGCACGAACTGTTCCGGGCGCACTCGGCCACCCCGGTGCCACAGTCGCTGACCTACCTCATCGACGACGTGGCGCGCAGGCACGGCCAGCTTCGTGGTGGGGTAGCCGGATCCTTCCTGCGGTGTGACCACGCGGCACTGCTGGCCGAGGTGCTCGCCAGTCCCGTTGCCACCCGGTGTGAGCTGCGACGGATCGCCTCCACGGTGGTAATTAGCCCGCTGCCGTTGATGGAACTGCTCGACGGGCTGCGGGCGGCGGGCTTCACTCCCGCGGCCGAGGGTGCGGACGGGTCGGTACTGGATCTCCGCCCTTCTGGCAGACGCACCACCGGACGCTCCAGGTCCGCGCGGCAAGCTCCGGCTGGCGGCACCATCAGCGAAGATCAGCTCGCGGCCGCGGTACGGCAGGCCAGGGCGGGAGACAGGGCCGCCACCACCAAGCGGGGCACTACGGTGTCGCTCGATGCGAGCGCCGGTGCTTCGGCCATCTCCGGCACGCTCGCGCTGCTGCAGGCGGCCACCCGCGCCAGCCAGCAGGTGTGGCTGGGTCTGGTCGACTCCCGTGGCAGTGCGAGCCAGCACGTGATCACGCCGTCGCGGGTCGGCGGCGGAGTGGTGGAGGGGCTGGACGCGGACGGCGACCCACACCGTTTCCCCCTGCACCTCGTTACCTCGGTCGCCGTAGTGGAGCCAACGTGACGTTCGGGCACTCCAGCCGCCACAACGTCAAGTTGGGCACACTATTTCGCGGGTGCTAGGCCAGCACGCCGCCTGCTCGGGTGGTCGCCCATTGCCGCATCGCGTGCTCGACGACGGTGATCAGCGTCTGCTTGGTGGAATCGCGGTTACGGGCATCGCAAGTGATCAGCGGGACCGAATCCTCGATCGTCAGCGCATCCCGTACATCCTCGGTGCGGTGGTACAACCGGCCGTCGAACCGGTTGATGGCGACCACGTACGGCAGCCCGCGGTCCTCGAAGAAGTCGATCGAGGAGAAGGCGTCCGCGAGCCGCCGGGTGTCCACAAGCACGACCGCGCCGATAGCGCCCCGCACCAGGTCGTCCCACATGAACCAGAACCGCTGCTGGCCGGGGGTGCCGAACAGGTAGAGGATCAACGAGTCGTCCAGCGTGATCCTGCCAAAGTCCATCGCCACCGTTGTCGTGGTCTTGTCCGGCGTGGCTGAGAGATCGTCTACCGCCGAGCTTGCGGCCGTCATCACGGCTTCCGTGCGAAGCGGCACGATCTCCGACACCGATCCCACGAACGTGGTCTTGCCGACGCCGAACCCGCCTGCGACCACAATCTTGGTCGAGGTCGCCTGCCCGGACACGGGCGGTCCGGCATTCGCGTCACTAGAGCCTGCGAAGACCACTGAGTACCCTTTCCAGGAATTCCATTGACGGGCGGTCCCCCATGACCATGCCCGACTCGTGAATCATGACCAAACCCATGCCCGCCATGTCACCGATCAGCACCCGCGCCACACCAAGGGGCAGTCTCAAGTGCGCGGCAACCTCCGCGACCGAACGGGCGTCCATACACAGCCCGCAGATCGAGCGGTACTCCGGCCGTACCGCGGCGCCGCGCGTGCGGCCACGCTCGCTCGTCGAGACGAGTGCCTCGATCGCCAACTCGTACTCCGATCTGGTGCGACCGCCAGTACGTGCGTACGGCCGGACTAGCGAGCCGGTGTCTCTCTCCGGCTCGGGCTCCGGCACGGTCATCTGGTGCCTGGGCTCGTGCTCGCCTGCCCTCGACACCGGCATCGACCGCTCGTGATTGCCGATAAGGTCGGCGGCCGGGCCGCCGTAAAGGCCGTGCTGGTACTCGCTGATGTCGAACCGGCCCGGTTGGTCGGAACTCGCGGGAAAATCGGTGACCATCGCTGTGGCTGACTCCGCTTCCACCGCTGCCCCTTCGCTCGCTGCCGCGCCGGCACCGTCCGGCGCATCTCCGGCATCGTCCATGTCCTGCTTGCCAGCCATGCGAAATTCGCCGGACGCCGACTGCCTACCGTCGAAGTCCCGGCTCGCCTGCCCACGCCTACCTCGGAGTCCGTCCGGGGGGCCGCTACTCATCGCATGCTCACTCCTGTTCGTATGCTACGGGCGCGCTCCCTGCAGCTGCGCTCGCAGCTCCGGCGTCATCTGCTGGCCCACCCTTTCCACCAGCAACGTCATCTCGTATGCCACCAACCCGATATCACAGTTGGGCGCTGCCAGCACGGTCAGGCAGGAACCGTCGGTGATGGTCATCAGAAACAGGTAGCCCCGATCCATCTCCACCACGGTCTGGTTCACCGCGCCGGCCTCGAAACAGCGTGCCGCACCCTGGGTGAGGCTCACAAGCCCCGACGCCACCGCGGACAACTGCTCGGCGCGGTCACGCGGCAGGCCCTGCGAGCCCGCCAGCAGCAGGCCGTCCGCCGACACGACGACCGCGTGAGCTACGCCCGGCACCCGCCGCACGAAGTCTGTGATGAGCCAACCGAAGCCGGAAGACTGTCCTGACGCTGTCACTGATGCTCCTCGTCGTCGCCGCTCGAATTCCGCCCGTCACCAGCGTATGTCTCGGCCAGCGCGTGCCGTCCGCGCCTCACCCCTTGCTGCAAGCTCGACATCTTGCCGCGGACCGCGTCTGCGGAGCGTCGCGGCGGTGCCGCCGGTGCGTTCGCCGCACCCGTGGCAGGCTGTGGCTGCGGGCGTTGCGCGGCCGAGCCAGGCACGAGATGCGCGCGGGGCTTGCGCTTCGGCAGGCCGTTGCTGGTGACCTGCTCAACCTTGTTCTCCAATGCCTGCACCGCCTGCCAACCCGCGTCCGCAGGCGTGTTCCAGTCCGAGGCTTGCATGGGAGGGTGTGGCTCGGCGACGGGGGGCGCCTCCGACGCCTGCCTGCGTGGCAGCGTCGCCTTGCCGGGAACCCGGCTGGGCAACTGCTCACCCCCCGATGCTGCGGCCGCCACCCGTGCGGGCTCCCGCGCGGCAGGCCGAGCGGCGGACGTTGTCGCGGTCGTCGCGACGGCGGCGGTCCCTGTGACCGGTTCGGACTCCGCGGCGAACCACTGTGAGAGCACCGCTTCGTAGATCGGCAACCTCTCGGTGGGGGCGTTCGAGTCCTGCACCGCCTGCTCGCTCTCCGCCTCGGCACCGGATCCACGTTCGGCCACCGGCGCTCTCCGTACGCCTGCCGGCACATTCTCCGGTGCGGCGGCAGCGGCGCGGTCCTCCGGCGCGGGTTCTGGCGCTTCCCGGGCCTGCGCGACGACGGGCTCGGCTTCCGGTCGCGGACCGCGTCGCGGTGTTCCGGCGAACGTCGTCTCAAGCGGGGACTCCGCCGGAGCACCGTTGCGTGACCCCGCGACGCCGAACGCCCCGGCGATGCCCGCCGCCGGAGCCGCGGACGTCGGGGGCTTCCTCGACACGGAAGCCGCCTCGACGGCGGGGGGAGCGGCCGGTGCCTGCTCGCCCTCAGCGATCACCAGCGTCGAGGGCACGAGCACCCTGGCGACGACGCCGCCGCCGGCTTCCTCGTTCTCCCGCAGCGTGACCCTGATGTTGTGACGTTTCGCCAACCGCGCTACCACGTACAGCCCCATCCGGCGGGACACTCCGACGTCCAGCTCGGGCGGGTCGGCCAGCCGCTCGTTGGTCAGGATGATATCGGCGTTGGACATTCCGACACCGCTGTCGCCGATCTCGACCGACAGCGCTCCCGCCCTGGTGCGCGCGCTGCGCACCGAGACCGAGGTCTGCGGATCTGAGTACAGCGTCGCGTTGTCCAGTAGCTCCGCGACCAGGTGCACCACGTCGTTCACGGCGCGCCCAGGCAAGGTGAGGTCCGGCGAGGCGGCCAGGTCGACCCTCGCGTACTGCTCCACCTCGGACACCGCGGCGGTGAGCACGTCGGTCACCGGAACCGGCCGTGTCATCCGCCTGCCAAGCTCGGTGCCGGAGAGCACGAGCAGGTTCTCGGAGTTGCGCCGCATTCTGGTGGCGAGGTGATCGAGCTCGAAGAGGTTGGAGAGCTGATCGGGGTCCTGCTCGTCGGCTTCCAGCCGATCGATCAGCGACAACTGGCGCTCGACCAGTGTCTGGCTACGCCGGGAGAGGTTGACGAACATCGAGTTCACGCTGTCTCGCAGCAGCGCCTGCTCGGCCGCCAGCCTGACCGCCTCGGCGTGCACTGCGTCGAAGGCGCGGGCGACCTGCCCGACCTCCTCGCGGGTGTGCACCGGGACGGCTTGCACGGACTCGCCTGCGGCCACCACCGGATCGGAGTCGGCGAGGATCCGCTCGACCTCCTCCGGCAGCCGGAACTCCGCCATCTCCAGCGCGCTGCGGCGCAACGTGCGCAGCGGCAGAAGCAGCGAGCGCGCCACGAACAGCGCCATCAGCACGGCGAGCACCAGCGCGCCGAGCACCACCGACGCGTCGATGATGGCCGACCGCTTCGCAGCGGCGGCGAGCTGGTCGGTGCGCCCCGCGAGCTGGTTCTGCGTCGCCTGCTGCACCTGGTAGATCAGGTCGATGGATACGGTGGCGACGTTGTCCCAGTGCTGCACGTCGGTGGTCAGCGGCTGCCCGAGGCCGGCGCGCGAGATCGCGGTCTCGACAATCTCGTTGGCCTCGTCGACGAGCTGGCCGGTTGCGGTGCTGGTGTAGTAGTTGCGCTGCGTGGGTGTCGCGAACTTCTGGAAGTTGGTCAACGCTGCCGTGCGCTGCGACTCGGCGCCCTGTACCGCGCGCTGCAGCGGCCCGGACGCCTTGCCGCGCCGGAAAACCTCAAGCAGCAGCGCACGCCGCTGCGACTCCGCTTCCTTCACCCGCGCGATGGCGTTGTTGGCCAGCTGCAACCGCGTCAGGTCCGGCGAGTTGATGGTGGCGATCGCCTGATCGCCGATGTTGAGCAGCGGCGCGAGGAAGCGGCTGTAGGCCTGTTCGGTGGCCTCCGCGGGGTACTTGCTGCCCTGGATGGCGTTGCGCAGGTAAGGCAGTTGGTCCAGCTGCGCGACGGCGCCCTGCATCCGGTGGGCCGCGTCCGGCGTCAGCTTGCCTGCATCCTTGTTCAGCGCCTGCTGGAAGGCATTCGACGCGTTGTCGACCTTCGTCGTCTGGGTACCGAGTGCGCGCCTCTCGGCAATGTGGCCGGAGGCGACGAACAACACCGAGAGATCACGCTCGCGCTGCAGCTGCTGCACCAGATTGTTAACCTTGGATTCCAGCTGCACCGCAACGCTGAGCTTGGCAAGGCCGGTAGCACTGGACACATCTGAGGCGACTCGCAGGCCCGCGAACACCAGCGCGAGCACCGCTGGGATCAGCAGCACCGCGATCAACTTGGTCCGCAGCCGCCATTGCCGCAGTCGCCAGCCGCCGCCACCCGAGGCACGCTCGGCGCGTACGAGCGCATGGCGCTCCCCACTGGCGACACTGGCGACCGCGTCATCACGATCCGTAGCCGACCAATCGCTAGGTGGTCCCCCAGTCGGACGTGTCCGCCCGGCCACGTCCGACCGGCTGGGGTCGTGTTCCCGACCGACCACCTGTTGTTCCTCTTTCTCAGTCGTGTTCACCCGGCAACCCCGGACCGGGCTGATTGAGTCTAGTTTCAGCACCACAACGGCTCTTTATCGAGCAAGTTGCGCAATCAGGCCCCATGAGACCCCAACTAGCCACCACCGTTGCGCGAGGCAGCGTAATGGTTGGGACACCGTCCGGGGAAGAGCAAACCTTGAGATACACACGGTAGTTGGCTCGGGTGTAGCCCTAACGCTGATGGGTGGCTACGATCTCCGCGCACCTCAAGGTAGCCAGAAGCACGCGAAGGACGAAGGCGAGTGTTGATGGGTTTCGGCGGCATAACAACGAAACGTCGGCGGTTCTCACCGACGGGGCGCCGCCTCGTCGCGCTCGCGCTCGGCGGCCTGCTGGCCAGTTCGCTCGCCGCATGTGACGGACAACACGCTGCGGCGGTGACACCCGAGCGGGCGACGCTGCGCATCGGCACCCAAGGCTTGATCGACGATGCCCCGCTGTACATCGCGCAGGACAAGCAGCTCTTCGCGGGCACCGGGATGCGAGTGCAGCTCATCCCGGAGGATAACGATCAGGCCGCGCTCAGCGCGCTGCGGTCCGGTGCGATCGACCTCGCCTTCACCAGCGACGTCGGAGCCTTCAGCGCGGTGGCTTCAGGCACGAAGTTGCAGGTCCAGGCCGAGGCGTACCAGGCGGGAACGGCGACGATGGCGATCGCTACCCGCAGCGATATGCGCTTCACCGATCCGTCGACGCTGGACAACGTCACGGTCGCGGTACCGCAGATGAATGACCTCGGCACCATGGTCACCACTCACACGCTGATGGCGCTCGGCGTGAAGATGTCGGCCATCAAATACGTCAAGATGCCGTTCAAGGACATGATCCCGGCGATCCAGAACGGCACGATCACCGGCGGCTGGCTGGAGGAGCCCTACCTGACCCAGGCCGACCGTCAGCTCGGCTCATACGACATCCCGACCGACACCGGTGGCCATCTGCACCTGCCGATGTCGTCCTACTCGAGCACCCAGAAGTTCGCCGAGCAGAACCCGCATATGCTACAGATATTCCGGACCGTGCTGAGCAAGGCGCAGGGGTTGGCCGCCGACCGGCACGAGGTGCAGCGGGTGCTGCCGGAGTACGCGGGGGTTGACGCCACCACGGCCGCGCTTGTCTCGATCGGCACCTTCCCCACCAGCCTGTCCACCATCCGCCTGCAGCGGGTTGCCGACATGATGCAAAGCGCGCGCCTGCTCAACACACGGCTGGATGTGCAGGCACTGGTGCCTCCCGCGCTGAGCTCCTAGCGCCGCGGCACATTCCCCCGGAAGGCTTGCCGGTGCCGACCCGTATAAAGGGGGGGTGACCGATGGACCCCTGATCGTGCAGTCGGACAAGACGCTGCTGCTGGAGATCGACCACGTGCTGTCCGACGAGGCGCGCACGGCGATCGCGCCGTTCGCGGAACTCGAGCGAGCACCGGAGCACGTGCACACCTACCGGGTGACGCCACTCGCACTGTGGAACGCTCGCGCCGCCGGGCACGACGCCGAGCAGGTGGTAGACGCGCTGGTGCGCTACTCCCGCTACCCAGTGCCGCAACCGCTGCTTGTCGATGTGGTGGACACCATGGCCCGATACGGCAGGCTGACGCTCGCCAAGGACCCCGCGCACGGCCTGGTGCTGTCCACGACCGACCGCGCAGTGCTCGAGGAGGTCGTTCGCAGCAAGAAGATCGCGCCGATGCTGGGTGAACGGCTCGGTGGGGACGCTGTACTGGTGCACCCGAGCGAGCGCGGGCGGTTGAAGCAGGCGCTGCTGAAGGTGGGCTGGCCTGCCGAGGACCTCGCGGGGTACGTCGACGGCGAGGCGCACCCGATCTCGCTGGTGGAGGACGACTGGTCGCTACGGGACTACCAGCGGATGGCCGCGGACGCGTTCGCCGCCGGCGGCTCAGGGGTAGTGGTGCTGCCATGCGGCGCAGGCAAGACGTTGGTGGGCGCCGCCGCGATGGCGCGTGCGGGCGCCACGACGTTGATCCTGGTCACCAATACCGTCGCCGGGCGCCAGTGGAAGCGGGAGCTGGTGGCACGGACCTCGCTGACCGAGGAGGAGATCGGCGAGTACTCCGGGGAGCGCAAGGAGGTGCGCCCCGTCACCATCGCGACCTATCAGGTGGTGACCCGCAAATCGAAGGGTGAGTACAAACACCTGGCGCTGTTCGACTCACGGGACTGGGGTCTCGTGGTCTACGACGAGGTGCACCTGCTGCCTGCCCCGGTGTTTCGGATGACCGCCGACCTGCAGTCCAGGCGTCGGCTCGGGCTGACCGCGACGCTGGTGCGCGAGGACGGCAGGGAGGGCGATGTGTTCTCGCTGATCGGACCGAAACGCTATGACGTGCCGTGGCGGGACATCGAGACACAGGGCTGGATCGCACCGGCTGAGTGCATCGAGGTGCGGGTTACCCTGACCGACAACGAGCGGCTCGGCTACGCCACCGCCGAGCCGGAGGAGCGCTACAAGATCGCGGCGACCGCCCACAGCAAGCTCGCGGTGGTGAAGTCCATCGTGGACCGCCACCCTGGAGAGCCCGCCCTGGTGATCGGTGCCTATCTCGATCAGCTCGACGAGCTCGGCGCGGAGCTGAATGCCCCGATAGTGCAGGGTTCGACGCGGAACAAGGAGCGGGAGGCGTTGTTCGACGCGTTCCGCCGCGGTGAGGTGCCGGTACTCGTGGTGTCCAAGGTCGCGAACTTCTCCATCGATCTGCCGGAGGCCTCGGTCGCGGTGCAGGTTTCCGGCACCTTCGGCTCCCGGCAGGAAGAGGCACAGCGGCTCGGGCGACTGCTGCGCCCGAAAGGCGACGGCAGGCAGGCGCACTTCTACTCGGTGGTCTCACGTGACACCCTTGATACCGAATACGCGGCGCACCGGCAGCGTTTCCTCGCGGAGCAGGGCTACAGCTACACCATTCGGGACGCCGATGACCTGCGCACATAGCCCTTGGGCCAGTTACGCGGTGATGCCTCGATCCGATGCGGTAGTGCTGTGCATGCCGTGATCGATCGCGCCGTGACACTGCTGCTCGGCCTGTCCTAGCCCGCGCCTGCCGCGCTCCACTCAAAACTGTCAGACCCTCGAACTAGTGTTCGATTCACGGTGAGACTAACCACCGGCCGAACCCGAGGAGCTGCCATGACGATCGCCCCGATGCACCCGGACGCGGTGCTGCCGACTCTCGGCCTACCGGCCGGTCGC
This sequence comes from Sciscionella sp., assembly GCA_050700995.1. Taxonomy (GTDB): domain Bacteria; phylum Actinomycetota; class Actinomycetes; order Mycobacteriales; family Pseudonocardiaceae; genus JBOHEL01. The sequence continues at coordinate 16,205 of JBOHEL010000052.1, forward strand.
TGGCACGGTCGGATCTGGGTGACCGATACGCCCGTGCAAGACTCCCGGTGTTACTCGGAGTGTGTCTCGGTGTACCCGTCCTCCCAGCTGTGGCCGGTGCTGCTCCCGCCTGACGCCCGCTTCGCCGTGATAGGGCAGGATTGGCTGGACGACCGTGGCTTCGAGCCACCGACAACCACCCAGATCGCCGGGTACGACCCTGCGGCCGTCCTTGCCCAGTGCTGGCAAAGCGACTGCTGCTCGATTCGCTGCCTCGCGCCCTTCGCCCGCGGCTTTCCCGGGCTGGCTCGACACTCGTCGCGCCGCTGTGATCCGAGGGCGGAGGCCGCTGACACGGGCTCGCTGCTGGCATCGGCACGGGACTACCGGCTGGGGCTAGTCCGCGCCGAGCATCCGGCCGATGTGCCCGCCGCACTCGGCTGGACCGGTGCGAGCCACCGGATGCGGCAGGTGGCAGCACTCTCCGCCGTACTGCGCAGCTGGGAGG